>NZ_JBGMEK010000003.1:0-201800 GCF_041447265.1 Microbulbifer epialgicus | reverse complement strand
GGCCATATTTTTACTCTGCACGCCGGAACGGCAGAGCCTTGTCAAGTCTCACCGCCAGAGGCGGTGGTTTACCTATGTGTTAATTAACCCGGCAATGAAATAGATAAGCCCTGAT
Organism: Microbulbifer epialgicus; assembly: GCF_041447265.1. Taxonomy (NCBI): domain Bacteria; kingdom Pseudomonadati; phylum Pseudomonadota; class Gammaproteobacteria; order Cellvibrionales; family Microbulbiferaceae; genus Microbulbifer; species Microbulbifer epialgicus. The sequence continues at coordinate 201,685 of NZ_JBGMEK010000003.1, read as the reverse complement.
CGATTTCATTGTCGCCTGCGAAATACTTCTGCTGGTATTTCACGGGCTCGCGCCGGCCTGTGAACGATCGCGGCACCCCCTTGTATCGCATTAGCCCGATAACTTGTTAGTTTGTCGGGTTACTAATTTAAATAACTGATCAATAATCATCCATGGCCCGGAATGTTCTTGGTTTTGCCTATTGAGACCTATTTTAAGCCCATTAAGCTATACGGATATTCACCTCAGGGGCCTCGCTCACAGTACTCAACCAGCCCCGATGAGCAGCGCTACGCCCCTGTACCACATCAAAATAGAGGTTTTGCAAACGCCCGGTAATCAGCCCACGATGGCCGCTGCCGATGGAGCGGCCATCCAGTGAACTGATTGGTAGCACCTCAGCCGCAGTGCCAGTAAAAAAGGCCTCATCTGCGATATACACTTCATCCCGAGTGATACGCTTCTCCACCACCCGATAACCACACTCCCTCGCCAACTCAATAACCGTATCTCGGGTAATCCCATCTAGGCAGGAGGTAAGTTCTGGAGTATAGATTGTGCCATCACTGACAATAAAAAAGTTCTCTCCACTACCCTCCGCTACATAGCCTTCAGGGTCGAGCAGCAGTGCCTCGTCACAGCCATTGCGCACTGCTTCCTGCAGGGCCAGCATGGAATTGATGTAGTTGCCGTTGGCCTTGGCTTTGCACATACTGATGTTGACGTGGTGGCGGGTATAGGAAGAGGTATTCACCTTGATCCCCTGCTCCAGCGACTCTGGGCTCATGTAACTGGGCCACTCCCAGGAGGCGACAATCACATGGGTGTTCAGCCCCTCCGCACGCAACCCCATGCCCTCCGAACCGTAAAAGGCCATGGGACGCAGATAAGCCTGCTTAAGATTATTTTCCCTTACCACCAGGCGCTGCGCCTCATTCAATTCCTCAGCGCTGAAAGGCATGGGCATGTTCATAATTTTCGCGGAGCGAAATAACCGGCGGGTGTGGTCCTGCAGACGGAAAACACTAGCGCCTTGATCAGTTTCGTAAGCACGCACACCCTCAAACACTCCCATCCCGTAGTGCAGGGTATGGGTTAGTACATGCACGCGTGCATCGCGCCAGGGAACCAACTCACCGTCAAACCAGATGACGCCGTCGCGGTCGGCAAAAGACATGGGCAACTCCTACAAATCCTGAAAAACAGTTTAATCGGGCAGCGGGAGGTAGCCGGCTTTTAACCGAGCAATTGCTGCCAGTTTGTTTGAACGGTCTTTCTTTCCGCTGTGAAACGGTCATCGCTCACAATCCCTGGCAATTGTTGTAGTGCCAGGCGATGACCTTCAGATCGGTAGGCTTTGTAGGCGTCGATCAGATACTCGGCCTGTTTGGCCGGCATCAGGCCCGAGTCAATCAGACTTTCGAGAATGCGAATATTATCAGTGTAACGCACTATCGAGGGCGCGGTTTGTGCCCAGGCCAGAGCAGCATATTGAACCAAAAATTCAATATCGACAATACCGCCGCAGCCATGCTTGAGGTCGAAATTTTTATCATTGCTCTTATCCAGGTGGGAACGCATTTTATTGCGCATTCCGACCACTTCCTCACGCAATTTCTCCTCATTTCTGGGCTGGCAAAGCAATCTCAGTCTCAGCTCCTGGAAGTCACTAAACAAGCGCTTACTGCCCGCGACTGGTCGGGCTCGCACCAGAGCCTGGTGCTCCCAGGTCCAGGCACTTTCGCGCTGATACTTTTCAAACGCTGCCATTGAAGTGACTAACAAACCCGAGTTACCTGACGGGCGCAGCCGTGTGTCCACTTCATAGAGAGGACCGCTCAGAGTTCGGGTTTGCAAAATATGAATCAAACGCTGTGCCAAACGTGTATAGAAACGCAGGTTATCGATACTGGTTTCGCCGCTGGTATTGAGCTGGGGGTCAGCATCGTGCACAAACACAATATCCAGGTCGGAGCCATGGGCGAGTTCCAACCCACCGAGCTTGCCGTAAGCAATGATGGCAAAGCGCATATCCTCTGCCGTCGCGCCGGCAGGCAGCCCATATTTTTCCACCATTTGCGCCCAGGCCAGATGCAGAGACTGCTGCAAAATAGCCTCGGCAAGCCAGGTTAGGGAGTCACTGACTTTCATAAGGGGCAGAGCACCACTCACTTCCTGGGCAGCAATGCGCAAGCTCTGACTCTGTTTGAAATAGCGCAATGCCTCCATCTGATGTTCCAGATCGGAAGGGTCTACTCGCAACAGCTCACGGCGCAGTTCATCCGCGATATCCTCCGCTGTTGCCGGTGCCAGCAGACGACGTGAATCGAGCAACTCATCCAACAGGATCGGGTGGCGTGCCAGTTGCTCTGCAATACGCGGGCTGGCACTGCACAGGCGCACTAGCTGGCTCAGTACCGGCGGGTTTTCATTAATCAGGACTAAGTAGGCGCTGCGGCGCAATACAGACCGCGTCAAGGGAAGCACCCTCGCAAGCACCAGTAGCGGCTCTTCCTGCAAACTGGCGGCCGCCAGCAGCAACGGCATAAACTGATCCAGACGCTCTCGCGAGGAAGCCGGCAAGGCGACAACCATTGGCAAACTACTGAGTTCCTTCAGGAACTCCAAAGCCTCCTGTGCCGGAGCAAAGCCGGCGTTTTCCAAGGTTTGCAGGTTAATCTCATCCCCGCTGGATTCACAGCAACTGCCCCACAACCCCTGCCACTCCTCTGCCACTCGTGGCTCGGCAATTTCTTCCGGTGGTGCAATTACAGTATCAAATTCACGCTCAACAATATTGCGCACCCCGGCCAATTCACCGAGTAACTGCTCCCAATTATCACGCCCTAAAGCATAAGCCAGCCGCTGTCGTTCTTTGTTATCTTGCGGTAATGCCTGAGTTTGTTGATCTCGAAAAGCCTGCAGAGCGTGCTCTACCCGGCGCAGCAACAAGTAACAATTGGCAAGCTCACTGGCAACGCCCGGCTCAACATGGCCATCGCTTTCCAGCAAAGGTAGAAGTCGCAATAAGTTGCGTTCACGCAACGCTGGTTCGCGGCCTCCTCGAATAAGCTGGAATGCCTGGGCAATAAACTCCACCTCGCGGATCCCTCCGCGCCCCAACTTGATATTATCGGCCAGGCCACGAGCGCGCACCTGACGTTGAATCAGAGCTTTCATCTCGCGCAATGCGTCAATCGCACTAAAATCGATATAACGGCGATAGGTAAAAGGGCGTAGCAATTCCACCAGCTCTGCGGCAACTTCCCGGTCTCCCGCTACAGGGCGCGCTTTGACCATGGCGTAGCGCTCCCACTCACGCCCCTGAGTCTGGTAATAGTCCTCAAGGGCAGCGAAATGGCTTACCAGGGGTCCACTATCACCATAGGGGCGCAAACGCATATCTACGCGGAATACGAATCCATCGGACTTGATGGTATCCAGGGATTTAATCAAACGCTGCCCCAGGCGCTGGAAGAATTTCTGGTTTTCCACACACTGTTCACCATCGGTCTGGCCCGGCTCCGGGTAAGCAAAGATCAGGTCAATATCTGAGGAGAGATTCAGCTCCCGTGCCCCAAGCTTACCCATACCCAGTACAATCATGGCCTGTGCCTGCCCCTGCTTGTCCCGGGGCTCACCATGGCGCTGCACCAATTGAGCATGGTGCCAACCCAAAGCAGTTTCGATGCAGAGTTCTGCCAACTCACTCAGTCGCAAACATACCCGTGGAATATCCCACTGCCCGGCAAAATCGCGGAAAATAGCTTCTGCAGTAACTTGATTGCGCAACAGCCTCAATGCACTATCAAGGCTTTCATCGCTATCGAATTCGGGAGGAATCAACCCTAGGTCATCTTTTTTAAGTAATGCCAAAAGCAGCTGTGGTTGACGGCAGCACTGGCGGTGGAAAAATTCAGAGCCCATAAAGCTGCGCGCCAAACTTTCCTGGAGAACAGGATCCCGTAAAAGAGTCTCTGCCTCATGGGTAATTTCAGCGCCCGCTTGTTCGCTCCAATCGCGCCACTGCGCATCCAGTTGAGGCTTGAGGGACTCGGGGCAGTTGGCGCGTTCGAACATGGGGCATCAATCCTTAGTGCAAATACTTGGCTGGTGAGCCTGCCCACCAATGCTCCAGGCCCTTACAATTGTGGAACCAGTAGCCAGTGGCAACATGCTCGCGGCCATTACCCCAGCTCTGCTGCCACTAGGCAATCCGGTTCCAAAAATTGCCACTAGAAAGCAATATCCGGTGGGGGGGCTACCCGCAGGACTTCGGCCACAGTGGTCACTCCTGCCGCAACCTTTTTCGCTCCGGAGAGACGTAAACTATTCATACCTTCACGCATCGCCTGACGGCGCAGCAGTTGCAAGTCGCAATCTGGAGTAACCAGTGACTGTACGGATTCAGTAAAAGGTAATATTTCATAGATGCCCTGGCGCCCAAGGTAGCCAGTATTGCGACATTCCAGGCAGCCATCTGGGGCATAGATTTTTTCTGGTAATGGGGCCTTCCAGGGTCGCACAAGAGACTGCCAATCCGACTCTTCAATCTTGTCCTCCCGCTTACACGAGGGACACAGGGTCCTTACCAAGCGCTGTGCCATCACTCCCAGCACGGTGGATTTCAGTAAGTAATGGGGTAAACCCAAGTCGAGCAGGCGAGTTACCGCGGTGGGGGCGTCATTGGTATGCAGGGTAGATATCACCAGGTGACCCGTCAGCGCCGCCTGTACAGCCATCTGTGCGGTTTCCAGGTCACGGATCTCACCCACCATGATAATGTCGGGGTCCTGACGCATCAGGGTTCGAATCCCCGCGGCAAAATCAAAGCCGATGGAATGGTGCACCTGGGTCTGGTTGAAACTCTCCTCCACCATTTCAATGGGGTCTTCAATTGTAGAAACATTCACTGCGCTAGTGGCCAGCTGTTTGAGCCCCGTATACAACGTTGTGGTCTTACCAGAACCGGTAGGACCTGTGACCAGCACAATACCGTTAGGGCGTGACAGCATCGTCTGCCAGCGTATCAGATCATCGCCACCTAAGCCCAGATCGCTATAGGAGCGCGCCAGAACCTCGGGGTCGAAGATCCGCATGACCAGCTTTTCTCCAAAGGCGGTAGGCAGGGTAGAAAGGCGCAGCTCCACCTCACTGCCATCGGGCCTCTTAGTCTTAATACGCCCATCCTGGGGCTTGCGCTTCTCTGCCACATTCATACGACCAAGAATTTTTAGGCGACTGGTTACCGCTGCATTCACCTGGTCTGGCAGCTCGTGGATAGGATGCAACACGCCATCAATCCGAAAGCGGATACGCCCCACCTGTCGTCGCGGCTCAATATGGATATCACTGGCGCGCTGGTCGAATGCGTGTTGCAGCAGCCAATCAACGATATTGACGATATGCTGATCATTGGCTTCCGGGTCCTTGAGGTTGCCCAGCTCCAACAGCTGCTCAAAGTTATTCGCCGTCGAGGTGCCCTGTAAACCGCTGGCCCCGGAAATGGAATTGGCCAGAGAGTAAAATTCGATACAGTAGCGTTTAATATCCGCCGGGTCCGCCACTACCCGTCGCACCATACGACCACTGGTATGCTCCAATTGCTCCTCCCAGCCACGGGTAAAGGGCTGTGCAGTTGCGACGAGCAGCTCATCGGCACCAGCATCAACACACAATATCTGGTGGCGCTTGGCAAACTGGAAGCTCATTACCTCGGTCACCGCACTTACATTCACCTTGAGTGGATCGATATGGTAAAGGGGGTGGCTAGAGCTCTCCGCCAACCAGGCACTAAGTACTTCATTATTCAACAGAGCACCGGGGACCTTCTGATTGGGCAAATCACAGCTGGCGATATAGCTTAAGGGGTGCATCTGCGCCTGCTCAGCAGTGCGCGGGGTGCCTACGATTCGGTTGGCATCTTGTCTGTTTAAGTAGCCTTGGCTGACAAGATCCTCCAGCAGTCCACGTAAGTCCAACAGTCTGTCTGCAGCTTTGCTCTCTGCCATTGGTAAACCCCTTTATTCTCATATGGCGACGACGCATTGTAGCCCCATCTATAGGTCGTATCAGTGCATCGTTAACGCACTATTACCGAAGTTGCCCCGATTGGGGTACCATGCCGCCGTTTCGCACCCTGAGCAATGGAGCTAACCATGGCCCTGTCAAATATTGCCAATCTGTTTGGCCGCTCTCCGATCAAGCCGATCGAAAAGCATATGGCTACGGCCCACGAGGCTTCCGCCGATTTGATTCCGTTCTTCGATGCGCTGATTGAAGGTGATCTGGAAGAGGCAGAACAGATTCAATTACGTATCTCTGCTGCAGAGAACCGCGCCGATGACATCAAGAGAGATCTGCGCCTGCACCTGCCAGACAGCCTGTTTATGCCGGTCTCCAGATCTGACCTGCTTGAGCTGTTACACGCCCAAGACGAGGTGGCGAATACCGCTCAGGATATCGCTGGGTTGGCGATTGGCAGGAAGATGCAGATCCCAGAAAGCCTGCAACCGCTAATGGCAACCTTCGTCGAGAGTGCCGTAGCCACTTCCTCCCAGGCACTGCGTGCCATTAACGAGTTGGATGAGCTATTGGAAAGTGGTTTTGCTGGGCGTGAAGTCACCATCGCCAAACGCATGACTGAAGAACTTGACGAACTGGAACGCAAGTCAGACAAGCTTGAAATTGAGATTCGCGCGTCCCTGTTTGCCATAGAAAAAGACTTACCGCCGGTAGATGTGATATTCCTCTACCGAATCATTGAATGGATCGGCGAACTAGCCGATCGCTCCCACAGCGTGGGTAACCGTTTGCAGTTGTTGTTGGCACGTTAGGGGGTTCAACGTGGAAATTCTTAGTCAATACGGCCATATTTTATTGATTCTGGCCATTGTCGCGGGCTTCTTTATGGCCTGGGGCGTTGGTGCAAATGATGTCGCCAATGCCATGGGCACCTCAGTAGGCTCCGGCGCACTGACTATCAAACAGGCGATCGTAATCGCCATGATTTTCGAGTTTGCCGGCGCTTATCTGGCGGGCGGAGAAGTTACCGCAACCATACGCAAAGGCATCATCGATTCAGAAGTCTTTTCCTCACAGCCCCAGTTACTAGTGTACGGCATGCTGTCCGCTCTGCTCGCCGCTGGTACCTGGCTACTGGTAGCCAGCCTCCTCGGTTGGCCAGTATCTACCACCCACTCCATTGTTGGTGCCATCGTCGGCTTTTCCGCAGTGGGCATTTCCGCTGAAGCTGTAGCCTGGGGCAAAGTGGGCAGTATTGTAGCCAGCTGGGTGGTTTCTCCATTGTTGGCCGGCACCATATCCTTCCTACTGTTCCGCAGTGTTCAGCGCCTGATCCTCGATACCGAGGACCCCTTTGCCAACGCCAAGCGTTACATCCCTTTTTACATGTTCGCTGTGGGCTGGATGATCGCGATGGTCACCCTGACCAAAGGTTTGAAACATGTATTGAAGGACGCCAATATTAAACTGACATTTGTTCAGGACGCAGGTATTGCTGCCATTGCAGGCTTGATAGTAGCCGGCATCGGTATCGCGATGCTCAAGCGGGTTCAGCGCGACCCCTCTGCGGAATCCGAAAACCGCTTCGCCAATGTAGAGCGAGTATTCGCCATCCTGATGATCTTCACCGCCTGCGCCATGGCCTTCGCCCACGGCTCCAACGATGTGGCCAACGCTGTAGGCCCCCTCGCCGCCGTTGTGAACACTATCCAAAGCGGTGCGGTAACTGCCAAAGCCACCATGCCCTCATGGATACTACTCCTGGGTGGGTTGGGTATCGTAGTTGGCCTCGCCACTTATGGTTTCAAGGTAATGGCAACCATCGGCAAAAAGATAACCGAACTGACCCCAAGCCGAGGCTTTGCCGCCGAGCTGGGTGCCGCCGCCACCGTGGTTCTGGCTTCGGGAACCGGCCTGCCAATTTCCACCACCCATACACTGGTAGGAGCAGTACTGGGGGTCGGCTTAGCGCGCGGTATCGGCGCACTGAACCTGCGTATGATCACCACTATCGCGGCTTCCTGGGTAGTTACCCTGCCCGCAGGTGCCGGCATCGCCATTATCTTCTTCTATATCTTCAAGGCTGCGTTCGGCTGATTTCCCAGCTTGTGTTTTTGCCGAAAAGGGAAGCCCTAAGCTTCCCTTTTTTATTGCCCCTGATATACCACCCTCATAACTAGTCTAAGCTATTGCAACGCAGGGCCAGATTGCCTGCTCAATATTTCCCATACAAATTCCAGCCCTCACAGTCAATCACATCCTGTCGCAATGAAGACGATAAACACTTGCCAATGGACTGTCGGAACTTACTTGGCTCAGAGATTAAAGGATGCAGGTGTCCAGCACTATTTCACCCTCCCGGGTGACTACAACTTGGTATTGCTGGACCAGTTGCTGATGCACAAGGACCTGAAAATGATCAGCTGCTGTAATGAGCTGAATGCAGGCTATGCCGCCGATGGCTACGCCCGTGCCACGGGTGGACCATCGGCAGCTGTGGTCACTTTTTCTGTCGGCGGGTTGAGTATGATCAACGCGGTTGCTGGAGCCTATGCCGAGGACCTACCCTTAATCGCTATCTCCGGGGGGCCAAACACCAACTCGGAAGCAGAATGGGAGTATTTGCACCACACCCTGGGTAAGGTCGACTATCGCTACCAGCGGGAAATGTATTCACGTGTTACCGCCGAAACCGTGATTATCCACCACCCCTCACTGGCACCCGCCGCCATTGATCGCGCCATTGACACGGCGATGCTGCGTCGCAAGCCGGTATACATTGAGATCGCTGCAAACGTAGCCGGTGCTCACACTTCTGCACCTATCCCTCGCGGCTTCGCACGGCGTGTCACCAGTGATCCCGACTCTCTCGCCGCCGCAGCCGAACATGTCGCTGATTTCCTGAATGCGGCTGAGAGGCCGGTACTCATCGCAGGCAGTAAAATCCGAGCAGCCAATGCTCGTGGCGCCTTGCACGAGCTGGCACAAAACTGTAACTATGGTCTCGCCACCATGCCAGATGCCAAAGGCATGGTATCTGAAACCCACGATAACTTTATGGGCATCTACTGGGGTCCAGTAAGCACGCCGGGTTGTAGCGAAATTGTCGATACTTCTGATGCACTACTGTTCGCCGGCCCACAATTCACTGACTATACAACTACTGGGCACCAACTCGGATATGAAAAAAGCCGGGCAATTATCTGCCACCCCGCTTCAGTACAACTCGGGGAGACCTGTTACAGCAATGTGCATATGAATGACTTACTCGAGGCTCTTGAAGGGCGACTCAAAGCCAACAATGCCGCACTCAAAGCCTATCGCAGAGTCAGCAGCCCCAAACATATTCCACGAGCGGGCAAACCTGCTACCCCGTTAGGCATCCGACAATTATTTGCGCGCATTCAAAAGTTGCTGGACCGCAAAAGTACGCTTTTAGTAGAAACCGGAGACTCCTGGTTTAATGGCATGGAACTGTCATTGCCGGAAGGTGCAGAGTTTGAAATCCAGATGCAATATGGGAGCATCGGTTGGTCAGTGGGAGCGACACTGGGCTATGCACTGGGTATGAGTAAAGGTCGTTTAATTTCCTGCATCGGCGACGGCTCCTTCCAGCTGACTGCACAGGAAATCTCCACCATGATCCGCTATCAGGTTGACCCTATCATTTTCCTGATCAACAACGGGGGATACACCATTGAAGTGGAAATCCACGATGGTCCCTATAACAAGATAAAAAACTGGAACTATGCCCAGTTGGTTGAAGTTTTTAGTGCTGGGGAAGGTGATGCCTGGGGCTGTAAAGTGAGCACAGAGGGGGAGCTGGACAAGGCAATCAAGGAAGCTAAAAGCCGCAGGGGCCTATGCTTGATTGAGGTAATCATCGACCGCAACGACTGCAATGTAAATCTGTTACGCTGGGGCAACCAGGTAGCGAGAAATAACAGCCGCGAAAACCGGAGCATGTAAAACTGGAAAACACCATATAGCTGGAAGTTGATTTCGACGGCTAATGCGAGGAGGTTCCCGATGCCCAGGCTGCAGACATTTGCCAGCATTAGCGACTCATCCTCACCCCAGCTTCCAATTGCCCGCTACGTCAGTAAGATGCCCCTCTCCTCAAATAACAGTGCTACAGCACTTAAGTATCAGGCCGCTCCCAATGCCATTGCTGATCGTTGTCACACTCCTTTGGGCCTTTTCTTTCAGCCTGATCGGTATCTACTTGGCAGGCCAGGTGGACAGTTACTTTTCCGCAATGACCCGCGTACTGCTGGCATCTTTGGTATTCCTGCCCCTACTACAATGGCGGGATTCAGATACTCGTAGCGCTGTGACACTGATGGCTATTGGCGGAATACAGCTGGGGATAATGTACCTTTTTTACTACCAGTCGTTCCTTTTGCTGAGTGTTCCAGAAGTACTGTTATTCACAATTTTTACGCCTTTATACATCACACTCCTGTATGACTTACTGGAGCGACGGCTGTCTCTTTGGAACCTGATGGTCGCCTTGCTCGCAGTTTCCGGCGCAGCCGTTATTCGTTGGGACTCGCCAGATGGCGATTACTGGAGTGGATTTGCCGTTGTTCAGGGAGCAAACCTGTGCTTTGCACTGGGCCAGGTGGCCTACAAGCAGTTTATGCGACGTCAGCAGAGACTGGCACCCAGGCAGACTTTTGGTTGGTTTTTCCTCGGCGCCAGTTTGGTCACCGTGACAGCCTGGATACTGCTCGGAAAAGCCCACTACCCACAGAATGGAGTACAGTGGGGAATACTGCTTTGGCTTGGACTGGCCGCCTCAGGGCTTGGCTATTTCCTATGGAATAAAGGTGCCACCCAGGTCTCTGCCGCAACCCTGGCAGCGATGAATAATGCCCTGATTCCCATGGGATTGCTGGTGAATCTGTTAATCTGGAATCGCGACGCCGATATCGTAAAGCTTGCGATCGGGGGAGGCGTGCTCACTGCTGCCGTAATGCTCAATGAATGGCGTAACAAGCAAAGGGAGATTCACCATGGCAAGTACCACACTACCTGACCTCAATGACCAGCTGCGCCAACTGATTGCCTGCCCAAGCGTCAGTGCCGTTGATCCAGCACTGGATATGGGAAACCTCCCAGTATTGGAAATACTTTCAACCTGGCTGGAAACTCTAGGCTTTAAAGTGGAGTTGATGCCAATACCTGATAACCCCAATAAAGCCAATATGATCGCTACCCTGGGCAGAAGTACAGATGTCAATGGCGGCCTGATTCTATCCGGACATACCGATACAGTACCTTACGACGAGGGGCGCTGGCAGTCAGATCCCTTCAAGTTGCAGGAGCGCGAGAATCGTCTCTACGGGCTGGGTACCAGCGATATGAAAGGTTTCTTTCCCCTCGCTATTGAAGCGGCCAAGTCCTTCGCCGACAAACCGCTACGCCGACCATTAACGATTTTAGCCACGGCCGATGAGGAAAGCTCCATGGCTGGAGCACGTGCTCTAGCCATGGCCGGGCGACCTCTCGGACGCTTTGCTGTCATTGGGGAACCTACGGGTTTGCGTCCAATTCGTATGCATAAAGGGATAATGATGGAAGCTGTGCGAATTACTGGGCAATCCGGCCACTCCTCCAACCCCACCCTTGGAGCCAGCGCTCTGGAAGCCATGCACACGGTTATCGGTGAGTTGTTATCTTTGCGTGGAGAATGGCAGCAAAAGTACAATAATCCGGGATTTGAAATTCCCGTGCCTACTATGAATCTAGGCTGTATACACGGCGGCGATAACCCCAACCGGATATGTGGCTCAACTGAATTGCAATTGGATATACGCCCACTGCCAGGCATGCACCCTGTTGACCTGCGCGCAGAATTAAATAACCGCCTGCAGAACTGTATCGAGGACAAGAAGATCCATATCGATTTAGCTCCACTGTGCCCAAGTACCGAACCATTTGAGCAGGATATAAATTCCGAACTCCTCAAGGTAGCAGAAAAGCTGACAGGTCACAGCCCAGAAAGTGTTGCCTTTTGCACCGAGGCACCCTACTTGAAGAGTATGAATATTGACACTATCGTGCTCGGCCCCGGCGATATAGACCAAGCCCATCAACCGGATGAATACCTTGGCCTCGACCGTATCAACCCAATGGTGGAGATATTGCGCAGCCTGATTGCCCGCTTCTGTGTCTGACAGCTGCGCAATAGGCCTCAAGGCTTCGGATCACACTTGGGACAGGCAGAATTTCGGCAGGCTTTGCCCATCAACCGGCAAGCACCTCAACAGATGGTAACGTATTAGTGAGCGACGATAACGCTTCCCTCAATTGGTTCCGCCACGCGGCACCCTATATCAACGACCTGCGCAGCAGTACTCTGGTCATTGGCATTCCTGGCGATGCCCTGGAGCAAGCCAATTTCCGCAATCTGGTACACGATCTGGCACTGCTTGCCAGCCTCGGCGTTCGCCTGGTGGTCGTGCATGGCGCCCGGGCTCAGGTGAATCGCGCACTGAGAGCACAAGGTATCGAGAGCCATTTTCACGAGAATAACCGGATCACCAATCGCGAAAGCCTTGAGGTCATCAAGGCCGCCGTAGGCAGGTTGCGTTTCGAGATCGAGGCTGCCTTTTCCCAGGGGCTTCCCGACTCCCCCATGGCCCGCTCCGCATTGAAGGTCATCTCGGGCAATCTGGTAACAGCCCGCCCCTGTGGAGTACTGGATGGGGTGGACCTGGGCTGGACAGGCACCGTCAGGCGAATGGAAGTAAATACCATAGAGCAAGCCCTTGACCAGGGTGCTCTGGTATTGCTCTCCCCGCTGGGCACCTCTCTGACCGGTGAGCTGTTTAATATCAATTACCTCGACCTAGCCGCTGAGGCCGCGCGCGTCCTACACGCCGAAAAGCTGGTGCTGTTCCGCGAACCAGCCCAATTAACCCTGGACAACAACCCGGTGCACGAACTCAGCATTGTGCAGGCCGAACAGGCTGCCGCAAAGATTCAAAGTGAAGCCCTGCAATGTGCTATCCGCGCCTGTAATTCCGGAATCGCCCGTACCCACCTGCTCAGCTATCGCCAGAGTGGCGTCCTGATCCAAGAGCTGTTTCGTCGCGAGGGTGCCGGTACCATGATCTATCGGGATAGCTATGAAGTGGTACGACGCGCTCGGATCACCGATGTCGGCGGAATTCTTGGTCTAATTCGCCCCCTGGAGAAACAGGGGGTCTTGGTGCGTCGCTCACGGGAAAAACTTGAAGCCGAAATAGAGCACTTCACTCTGGTGGAAGTTGATGGCACCCCAGTGGCCTGTGCCGCACTCTATCCGATCAACGAGGACAACAATACAACGTTCACCGCAGAGATCGCCTGCGTGGCCAGCCATCCGGAGTTCCGTGGTGGCGGGCGCGGCGCCAAACTGATGCGCCATTTAGAGCGCCAAGCGCGCACTCTCAATATTGGTGAACTCTATGTGCTTACCACCCAGGCAGAGCACTGGTTTATCGAGCAGGGGTTCGAACAGATAGCTATCAGCGACCTGCCCGCTTCGCGTAAATCCCTTTACAACATCCAGCGCAACTCGCGGATTCTGCGCAAATGCCTTACCATTGCCAACCCTTCATAAATTGCACTACCCGAAATATTTATCCTATTCGAATGTGCGGTCAAACCGGGATGCGCGAAATCATCCCTGAAATCGCCTTTTTTTGCTAGGATGTCGCTCTTACTTATCGAGCCGGATTCCCGCACCATGCCCAGATACCGATCCCGTACTTCTACCGCCGGTCGCAATATGGCCGGCGCCCGTGCCCTGTGGCGCGCCACCGGCATGACAGACGAAGATTTCCACAAGCCCATCATTGCCATCGCCAACTCCTTCACCCAGTTTGTACCCGGTCACGTACACTTGAAAGATATGGGACAACTGGTTGCGCGGGAAATCGAACGGGCCGGCGGGGTCGCCAAGGAGTTCAACACCATCGCAGTGGACGATGGCATCGCCATGGGCCACGATGGCATGCTCTACAGCCTGCCCAGTCGTGAGATTATCGCCGACTCGGTGGAATATATGGTCAACGCGCACTGTGCCGATGCCCTGGTGTGTATCTCCAATTGCGACAAGATCACTCCGGGCATGCTGATGGCCGCCCTGCGCCTCAATATCCCGGTGATCTTTGTATCCGGTGGGCCTATGGAGGCAGGCAAAACCAAGCTGGCAGATCACAAACTCGACTTGGTGGATGCGATGGTCATCGCCGCCACAGACACCGCCTCCGACGAAGAAGTGGCCGAGTACGAACGCTCCGCCTGCCCCACCTGCGGCTCCTGCTCCGGTATGTTCACCGCCAACTCCATGAACTGCCTGACCGAAGCTTTGGGTCTATCGCTGCCGGGAAACGGCACCATGCTGGCTACCCACGCCGACCGCAAGGAGTTATTCCTGCGCGCTGGCCGCGAGATCCTAGCCCTGACCAAGCGCTATTACGAGCAGGATGACGAGAGCGCCCTACCGCGCAATATCGCCAATCGCACCGCCTTCCGTAATGCCATGGCACTGGATATTGCTATGGGAGGTTCCACCAATACCGTCCTGCACCTGCTGGCAACTGCTCAGGAGGGTGAAATTGAGTTCACTCTGGAAGATATCGATCGTCTCTCCCGTGAAGTACCCCAACTGTGCAAGGTAGCGCCCAATACCGAAAAATACCACATCGAAGATGTGCACCGTGCAGGCGGTGTTATGGCTATCCTCGGGGAATTGGAAGCCGCGGGGCTTATCGATGCCTCCCTGCCAACAGCTTACGGCGGATCACTCGCTGACGCCCTGGCTCGCTGGGATATTTGTCGTACAGACGACCAATCTGTACTCGAATTCTATCGCGCGGGGCCTGCAGGTATTCCCACCCAAAAGGCGTTCAGCCAGGACTGTCGCTGGTCCACTCTGGATGCTGACCGCCAGCGCGGCTGTATTCGCTCTGCCGAGCACGCCTACTCCTCTGAGGGGGGGCTTGCGGTTCTGTTTGGTAACTTGGCTCCCAATGGTTGTGTCGTAAAGACTTCGGGCGTGGATGAAGCATTGTGGCATTTTGAGGGACCAGCTCATGTGGTTGAAAGCCAGGAAGAGGCGGTTTCCCATATTCTCGAAGGCAAAGTGCGCAAGGGCGACGCCATTATCGTGCGCTACGAGGGCCCCAAAGGCGGTCCCGGCATGCAAGAGATGTTGTACCCCACCAGCTACCTGAAATCCATGGGACTGGGAGAGCACTGTGCGTTGATTACCGATGGACGCTTTTCTGGAGGGACATCCGGCCTCTCTATTGGCCACGTATCCCCAGAAGCAGCATCCGGTGGCAATATCGCTCTAGTACGAAACGGCGATCCAATACGTATCGATATTCCCGCACGGAAGATAGAGATCGTAGTCAGTGAAGACGAGCTTGATAAACGGCGCCGGGAAATAGCCAAGCTCGGAAAGAAAGCCTGGAAACCTAGTGAAGAACGCCCCCGTAAAGTCAGTAAGGCCCTAAAAGCTTATGCATTACTGGCAACCAGTGCTGACCGGGGCGCAGTACGGGAAATCGATTAACCAAGAATCACAAACCAGAAAAACGGCCCTGCAGGGCCGTTTTTTCATTTTACTCAGCCAATTTATAGGTAATGCGATTGCGAACCCCATAGCGCTCTATAGGCTTTCCATCCTCTACTTGGGGCTGATATTTAAAACGCTCAGCTGCGGCAAGTGCTGAACGATCGAATATCCTGGTGGGATTACCAACGCTGTCAAACGCACCGACAACTCGAACATCTTGTACCGCACCTGTTTTAGTCACCGTGAACTCAACAATTACATACCCTTCAATCCCTCTTCGCATCGCCGCACTAGGGTAGCGGGGAGAGGGCTTATACACTGGTACGGGATCACGCGATACCAAAACAGGGGTTGTACTAGTCGGAGTAGGCGCACCGATCGTTAAGGTCGTATTAACCGGGGTGATTTCGGGATCCAAAACTCTTGTTTTCGGTTGTTCAATCACTACCTGTGGTGGTTCAGGTTGTTCAAACTTCTGAGTAACTATCACCTTCTTGGGCATATGAACCGGCTTAATCGGAAGCAAAGTGTTCAACTTTGGTTCTTCGATATCACTCGCAACCAGCTGGCTCATAAGAAAAATCAACCCCAGGGTAATTAAGGCAGCATAAGCCAAACCCTTCGCATAGGCTGTAAATAAATGACGCTGGAAAAATAAGGGGTTGGAAATTGCCGGATAAACTCTATCCATAACACCTCTCCTATTATTATTAGGGTGTAAAAGCGGCACTAAAAATACCGAAATGGAAAAAGCTGATCAGCTGACTCTAATCATTAGCCAACTCACAGGAAAATGCAAATAGTTCGTTAATACAGGCCGCATCAACATTTTATATCGCCAGAAAAAGGGAAAGGAGCATAAAAAAAGCCGCACATTTCTGTACGGCTTTTTCAAAGAGTGAAAAGTAGTTAAGCGTTAAATTGCCAGCTGCTTTTCACGCTCCTGTTCACCTTTAACAAAGGATATCCACTGCTTGGCAAACTTCTCCGAACGCTCATCTTTCGCGGCCTTCTTAAGGCTTGTAAGGGCTGCGTCATAGCGCTTCAGGTTGGCATTAGCCATACCCATTACAACATGCAGAGAGTCCACCCGTTTAATCTTACCTTTTTGCAGGGCTTTCTTACCCATAGAAATGGCTTTCTCATTCTGGTCCAGATCCAGGTAGATACCGGCCAGGCGCGAGTAGATTTCACCCTTGTCAGACAAACTGGCAGCAGCTTCCAACTGTGGAATCGCTTTCTGCAACTCTTGAGCCATCTGGTAAGCCTGGGCCAGAGTTTCCAGATTCTTCGCTGTACGCGGAATCTTCTTCTCTTTGATGCCCTTGGCAATCACCTTAGCGCCTTTATAAGGCATTTCATGCCCCATAAAGAGATAGCCCATGTTCAGCAGGTCTTTATCCTTCTCCAAAGCACCGGCAATATAAGCCGCTTCCATCATATGCAGCTGGTCTTTATCACGCTTCAGCTCACCATACATAGCAGCCAGTGTTTTGTAGTACACAGGCTTCGGATAATGCTTCACCAGTTTTTCCAGAACACCGGCTACTTTCTTGTAGTCGTTGCGCTCGAAATAAATGTACTGCTGCAGTCCGTACCAACCTTCCTTAGGTACCTTGCCCTCTTTCTCGTACATGGATACCGCTACGTTGATATCTGCGAGGGCCTTGTTTTGGTCACCGGTCTGATTGTAGGCCTGGGCGCGCAACGCATAAGAGTCCGCAGTAATGCGATCTGAAACCTTCCACCATTTATTCAGGTAGTTGATCGCCTGCTTGTAGTCCTCGGTTACAAAGTACAGCTGAGCCAGAGTAAACAGGGTACCCACCTCAAGAGCTACTGGCAGGTTTTTTTCACCCTGATTCAGCACTTTCTTGAAATAGGGAATCGCTTCCTTGTAACGCTCAGTACTGTAGTAAACAACACCGAAGAAGTTATACATCTGGGCTATTTCATAGCCGTTAAACCTCTTCTTGCTGGCGTCCATGTCTTTAAGTGCGGCAAGAGCCCCCGCCCAATCTTCTGCATCTGCAGCTTCCTGGGCCTTTTCCAGCTTCTTGTATGCGACTTCGCGCATCGCTGGAACTTTACGGGTCTTCTGCTTACTGGGTTTTTTTTGCTCCTGCGCCTGTGCCGAGGCGAAAGGTGCGGAAACACCCGCTGCCTCGAGCACGGTAACACTAACCGCCGGTGCCAGAACCAGGGGTAGCGCCACTGAAGTGCGTAGCGCGAGCTTGGACAAACTTTTTGTAATGCTTGTCAACTTCATAGTGCTTCCCCTTATTTCTCAGCCATATTAAAGCTGATCTTGGTCCTCACGTTGGGGACTTCAGTCGGCTTGCCATCGACTACCCGCGGCTTGTACTTGTACTTCAATGCAGACTTAAGCGCGGCCCTATTGAAAACAGTGGTCGGCTTACCATTCAAGGTGAAAGCTTCAATGACAATCGGATCACGTACAGAACCGTTAGTAGTCACCGTATACTCAACAATCACATACCCTTCCAGACCACGCTGAAGTGCGCGGCGGGGATATTGTGGTTGCACCTTAACGATAGGCAGATAATCACCCTCACCAAAGCTGAAGCCCGACAGCTTAACGCCACCACTCGCTCGCGGAGCCGCAACACTGATACTGGTATCAACATTCGGGTCTTCAAACTCAGGCTCAGGCATCTCCGGCGGAGGCGTTTCCGGCTCTTCCGGTTTTACCGGCTTGGTTGTATCGTATTGTGTTTCGATCTTCTGCTCAGGCATCACCACATCGGCAACCTTGAACTGCTCCTTATCCTCTGGAGCCTTCATGTTTGCCTCAATCAGCTGATGCATGGTGAAGATGAGGCCAAAGGTAGTGGCTACCGCCAACGCACCTGCCCCAAGAAGTCTTACCGGGTTCATAGCTGTTAACTCTTTTCTGTCGCGACCGAAACTTTCTTGATACCGATCTTCCTGGCTGCTTCCGCAATCAGGGCAATCTTCTCAATACTGGCTTCCTTATCGGGCTGAATTACCAACCACCCTTTCGGGTTTTCCGAGTAGAGGCGCTCTAGGACGATTCTTACCTGGCGCTCATCAACCTTATCTTTGGCAATCCAGATCTCATCACTTTCGTTGATCGCTACCAGAATAGAGGCGGCCTTGAGTTCAGCGGTTGTCGCATCCGGCTTCTCAACATCAGCACCCGGCTCTTTAATAAAGGTCGCGGTGACGATAAAGAAGATCAGCATGATAAACACCACGTCCAGCATGGGCGTGAGGTCAATCGCTCCAGCTTCTTCTGCCGTATTTTGTCTTTTGCTCATAGCAACTCTCTTAGCGAACTTTCCCTCGGAGGGCTCTCAGGGAGCACCCCCGGCGAAAATTTCTGGTTGGCTAAACCTTCACAGCAAATAAGCTCGCCTATTCGCTGATGTGTGCTTAGTGATCCATCGTCAGATGATCTTCCAGCAGCTGTGTCTCACGCTCTGCCTTACGGGTAAGGTAGGTATTGGCAAATACACCGGAGAGGGCCGCAACCATGCCCGCCATCGTCGGGATAGTCGCCATGGATACACCACTGGCCATCTGCTTAGCGTCACCACCACCTGTGATCGCAAGAACATCGAACACGTTGATCATACCCCAGACCGTACCCAGCAACCCGAACAGGGGCGCGAGGGCAACACAGGCCTGGATCAAGTCCATATTGTCCTGAATTTTCTCGGATACCCGGGAGATCATCGCGTAGCGGATCTGGTGCGAACCCCAGGAGTTGCGCTCACTGCGCCCCTCCCACTGGTTTACCGCACCCTGAACATCTTCCTTCAACGCTTTGTTGAAGTAGAAGACCCGCTCAAAAATCAGCGTCCACATAAAGAAGGTCAGGCCGGCGATCAGGAACAGTACTGGCCCGCCCGACGCCATAAAGGCGTTGACGGCGGCCCATGCGTCGATTAATGCGTGCATGTTGCCGCCTCCTCTTATTTACGCTCGGCGTTTTCTGCCACGATGCCAGCACTCTGCTCTTCCAGAATGTGCAGGACCCGCTTGGCGCGACCGTTTACAACGGTGTGCATCAGAACAGTTGGGATGGCTACAATCAGGCCGAGAACTGTGGTAATCAATGCGGAGGAAATACCGCCCGCCATCGCTCTAGGCTCACCAGCACCAAAGATGGTGATTGCCTGGAAGGTGATGATCATACCGGTAACGGTACCCAGCAGACCCAGCAGCGGAGCCACCATGGCGATGATTTTCAGCAGGTTGAGGCCGGATTCGATCGCGGGGCGCTCTTTCAGTACGGCTTCTTCCATCTTCAGTTCAAGAGTCTCGCCATCTACACCCTTGTTCTCTTCCGCAACCGCCAATACACGGCCCAGAGGGTTGTTTGTGTTCGGAGTAGCAGAACGCAGCTGGGCATTTACTTTCGCACCAACGCCAGTCAATACGATTAAGCGGAAGATAGCCAACAACATAGCGAATATACCGACTGCCGAAATAATATATCCGACGATGCCACCCTGGTGCCAACGTTCCACAAGATCCGGGCTGTTGATCATGGCTTTCAGGTAAGAGCCACCGGTAGGACCAGTCGGGTCAACACCAAAAGCGCTAAAGCCGGAGGTCGAAGCCTGCAAGCTTTCCGCCATACCCTGGAACTTGGCATCCGGCTGGCGAATTAACTCAGCCATTTTGTAGGCGTTGTTCATTTCCAGGTATTTGCCGTTGGAAACCAGGTTGAAGTTACCAACACGGACAACTTCCTGCTCGGCTTTTTCACCGCTGGGCTTGATCACAGTTGCGTTGAATTTAACAACTTTGCCAGATTCAACGGTTTCACGCTGAATCTCAAACCACAGACGCTCGATCTCCTCGATGGTCGGCAGCTTGGTAGCAGTGCTCATTTTGGCCAGCAGGCCATCGATAAATTCAGTACGCCCAGGATATTGAGCCGACACCAGGGATGAGCCGATATTCGCACGCAAATCAGCGGCAGAAGAGGACATGTGACCAAACAGCTCTTTCAGGGAGCCCATACGCTCATCCAACTGCTGACGCTTCTGGTCTACGGCGACTTCCTGCTCCTGGTATTTCTTTTCCAGTTCAGCAGAGCGCTGTTCTTCAGCGGTACGGGTATCTTTGGCTTTTTTCAGCAGGGACTGCTGATTGGCCTTCTGACGGCGGAATTCATCCTCACGCTGCTTGTGCTCTTTGGACTCGGCAATCTTGGATTGCTTAACCTTACTCAGCAGGTCGTCGAGGGAAGTGGCTTTGTCTTGGGCGACAGCAGAGAAACTGATCAGGCCAGCCGCTGCTGCAACTAATACGCGCTTGGCGATAGAGGATTTCATTGCACTGCCTCCGGAGCCGAGATCGGCATGGTCATGATGTCGATAGTGGCCTGTTTCTTGGCGATCTTCAGGCCATTCATGAGGGCACGACGATATTCGCCAGCATCAATTTCAACCCAGGCTTTCTGGCCGTTATCGTAGGCGAGAGAGATCGTAGAGTCGGTAGTCTGAGCCAGCAGGGCAACACGGCCAATCTGCAGCACGTTGACTTCACGCTCCTGGCCGTTGACGTTCAGGGAATCGCCGTAAGTGTCAATCTTACGCGCGTATTCCGCTTCGAAGTTGTACAGCTCCAACACCTGGCGGAATTTCTCCGCTACAGTGATATCGGAACGGTCCATATTGTTCTTTACACCTTCAAGGTTGGCCATACGCTCGTCCAATTTGAACGGGGCATCCAGCTCAATAAACTGCTCCAGGCCTTCCAGCATGCGCAGAATTAGCGGCTGGATTTGACGTTCAATTACAGTGACGTTAGCAATGGACTCATCCAGCTCGTTGATCACTTCGAGCTGGTTGGCCAGCTGCTTTTCCAGCTGACGGTTGTATACGCGCAGACCATCGATTTCTTTATTGACCACCTTGAAGTCCTGCAGCAGGCTGCTGGTTTCTTCGGCAATCTTGTCGATGCGTTTTTGCGATGCCTGGGCCGCAGTGGTTTTCTGCTGGCCGACGGCGAGTACGTTATCGAGAGTATCCGCAGTGGCTACGCTGCCGTAGAGCGCGCCGGCAGACAGCGCAGTGGTCAGCGCCACAGCCATGAATCGCTTGGTTTTCATTAGACCCCCCAGTGGGTTCAATATTTCACAACATGGTCGCGATGAGTTAGCTGCCACAACGCGGTGTCCTTTTGTTTTAAAAACATTGGTTAGAAGACAGCTAAGAGCCGCACATTGTAAACAGCCGATTTGATTATTCAAATGCCGATTGCCAGCATCGGCCCGCATGGGTAGCAAGGTAACAACCAGGTAACAAAACCGAGTCACTTGCACACATTGGCGGCGGAGTTCCCTGTGTAGGCTGTCGCAGAATTTAACAGATTGATCAACTTTTAATCAAATTGTTTTTATTTAAATCTGTCGTACTGAACTAATGCGTAGTTGTACTCATTCTTGTCTGAGTCTGGGTAACACTCCCGCATCACTTCGACCCATGAGCCATCAATCTCGGGGAAAAAGGCGTCCCCTTCCACCTCAGTGTCCACCTCAGTAACGTAAAGGCGTGCCGCCAGGGGCAGTGCCTGACGGTAAATTTGCGCCCCTCCGATTACCATCAGCTCTTTGGCTCCCGTTTGCGCAGCGCGCTCACGGGCGAGATCCAGGGCCGCCTCCAGGGAATCCACCACCTCGACACCATCGGCTTGCCAGTCTTTGTTGCGGGTAATCACGATATTGGCTCGACCGGGCAGAGGCCGGCCAATGGATTCATAGGTCTTGCGCCCCATCACTACAGGCTTGCCCATGGTTGTGCGCTTGAAGAACTGCAAATCACCGGAAAGGCGCCAGGGTAGCCCATTGTCTTTGCCGATGGCACCATTGCGCGCCACCGCCGCAATCAGGGCAATAGAGATATCCATGGTAACGCCCCCTTAAACCGCAACCGGTGCCGGGATATGCGGATAGGCCTCATAGTCCTGCAGCTCAAAATCTTCAAATCGAAAGGCAAATAAATCTTTCACCGCCTGATTCAAATGCATCTTTGGCAGAGGCTTGGGCTCTCGCTGTAACTGGAGGTCGACCTGTTCCAAGTGGTTGGAATAGAGGTGCGCATCACCAAAGGTATGGATAAACTCACCGGCCTGCAAACCACACACTTGAGCCAACATCAGGGTTAGCAGGCTGTAGGAGGCGATATTGAAAGGCACGCCAAGGAAGATATCCGCGCTGCGCTGATACAACTGGCAGGACAACTTGCCATCCGCCACATAGAATTGAAACAGCGCGTGGCAGGGCGCGAGTGCCATGCGCCCTTCGCGGGCGTTATCTGCGGGTGAAACACTTTCATCGGGGAGATCCGCGGGATTCCAGGCACTGACCATCAGGCGGCGGGAATCCGGGCGGGTTTTCAACTGATGTACCAACTGCTCTACCTGGTCAATTTGGCGTCCATCCGGGGTGGGCCAGGAGCGCCACTGGTGGCCATAGACGGGCCCCAAATCACCATTCTCTGTAGCCCACTCATCCCAGATCCGCACCTTGTTTTCCTGCAGGTAGCGAATATTGGTATCCCCCTGCAAAAACCACAGCAGTTCATGAATGATCGAGCGCAAATGGCACTTTTTCGTAGTAATTAACGGAAAACCCTCCGCGAGATCAAAGCGCATTTGATAGCCAAAAACGCTCAGAGTACCAGTGCCTGTACGGTCACCTTTTTCTGTGCCATTTTTGCGCACATGGCGCATTAGATCGAGGTACTGCTTCATCTATTACTATGCTCCGCCATTAACTTGGGAACGCGTTTCTTTATTGCCATTTTTGCCGCCACGGCCCTCCGGCAGCGGCTGGGTACGGTAACTCCACACCAGTAGCACTATGCCGGCCACAATCATCGGTAGACTCAAAAGCTGTCCGCGGGTCATCCAACCGAACAGGTCAAAGCCGATATGGCCGTCTGGCTCCCGTACGAACTCCACCAGGAAGCGAAATATTCCGTATAGCAGGACAAACATGCCACCAACTGCAAGGCGCGGGCGCGGCTTACTTGAGAACCACCACAGCACAGCAAAGAGTACTAGCCCTTCGAGAAATGCCTGGTAAAGCTGTGAGGGGTGCCTTGCCAGCAAGTCCGGATCTTGGGGAAATACCATGCCCCAGGGGCCCTCAGTCGGCCGCCCCCAGAGCTCCTGCCCTATAAAGTTACCCATGCGCCCAAGACCCAATCCGATGGGCACCAACGGGGCGACAAAGTCAATTAGTGTAGGGAAGGTTGTGCCAATCTTACGGGCGTAAAGGGTAGTGGCGAGCATTACCCCCACCAATCCACCGTGAAAACTCATGCCGCCCTCCCATACTTTGAGCAGGGCCAAGGGGTTTTCTATCAATTCCGGCAGATTGTAAAAAAACATGTAGCCGATCCGCCCACCGACCACAACACCAATGGCGCAGTAGAGGATGAGGTCCTCAACCTCCGACTTAATCACCGGGGACCAGGGCTTGGTACTCCGCCGCAACGCTAACCACCAGGCGGCAATAAAACCGAACAGGTACATGAGCCCGTACCAGTGCACTTTTAACGGGCCTATAGCAATGGCCACCGGGTCGATTTCTGGATAAGTCAGCATGGGGCAATCGAGATTGTTGGCAAAACGCGTATTATGGGCGCAAAGCGCCTCACAGCGAAAGGGGTGCGCCCAACCCCATCGCCCGGAAACCGCTATGTGCCTACTGTTGTTTGCCTACCGCTGCCATCGGGAATACCCTCTGCTGCTAATCGCCAACCGGGATGAATTCTACACTCGCCCCACGGCTCCCGCTGCACCCTGGAAAGAGAGTGGCCTGGTAGCCGGACGCGATTTACAGGCCGGCGGCACTTGGGTTGGCATGCTCCGTGGGAGGGTCGCTGCAGTAACCAATATTCGCGAGCCCGGAACCGCCGAACCAGATCAGGCCTTAACCCGCGGGGAAATTCCATTGGATTTCCTAACTGGAAATAGCAGCCCCGAGCAGTTTGCCGAGAATCTACAGGGACCTCGCTACCGCGGTTTTAATGCGCTGCTCTTTGACCTGAGTGCCTCCCAACCGCTCGCCTGCGCCGGCAATCGCCATGCCCCCTTTTTATTTACTCCAGGTATTCACGGCATTTCCAATGGTGCGCCAGATGCCCCATGGCCCAAGGTCGAAAAAGGGAAGGCTCGACTCGAATGCATTGTACAGAGCATAAAAGGTCCGCTCTCCGAAGAAAACTTTGTAAAACCAGCACTGGAAGCGCTTCAGGACAGGCAGAGAGCCGCAGACACTGAGCTCCCCCATACCGGAATTGGCCTGCCCCTCGAACGTGCGCTGTCGCCAATATTTGTGCAGATAGACTCCAGAAAGGATTTTATGCCAGTCAATGTTGCAACAAGTGACACCGAAGGTGGATATGGCACTCGTGCCAGTACAATAATCGCTATTAACCGCAATGGGTTCAGCCATTTTTGGGAGCAGACATTTGAGCGGGGCAAGTTACAGGGACCACTGCGTCACTTTTCCCTCCCTTCGCTCTAAGGTAACAAAAAAACCTGAAAATTCTGGCGGTTATTAGGAATCTGCGGGGCTAATTAGTCGTATCTAATCGCACAAGCATCTCCTCCTTAGCCGAGCCATTTGCAGTATGAACACATGTACCTCGGGATTTTTCTGATAGTACGTCGCTTTTTTCCTTGGTGCCTAATCTTAAAAGAAGGAAACGCCAAGCAATTTCCACATTTATTGCCATACTTAGTTTCACAGGCTGGAATTGGTTGAGTTTTGCGCAAGCGCGGCGCCAATTGCGGTCTAAGTAAAGGAGGTCACGCGGGACGCATGACAAGTGCGAGATAACGCTGGACACCAAACAGTTTCTGGATGGGCTCGCCACAGGTTGGGAAGGTATGAACGATCTGGCGCCCGGCATTATCCACAAGACAACACCGGGCCCCTGCTGTATCGCTGAGGTACCATGTCTTATTTCAACCCAAATCACCGCAAACGCAAATCCATTTTGCCCCTGCTGACTCTTGGCACCCTCTGTGTCTCCATTCTTTATTATGCCTTTACCGCCAATCAGAAAACGGTTCCAGTGTTACCGGAAAACGCTGTAAGACCTCACCTGGTACATTGGCTGGAGGAAGACCCCGACGCCTGGCCAGCTCAGGACCCCATATTCAACCCCGCCGCTGTACGCCGAATTTACCAGCGCACAGACTACCGTCTTCTGTGGTTCGATAACTACAACCTGAGTGACAGTGCCAACGACCTGCTGAAACAACTAACTGCAGCCAGCTCAGGCAATCCCAGTAGCATGGTGGACTACCGCTATCACCTGGGCTATTTCGATCGCACCCTACGGGATACGCCCCAGCGCCTGCAGATGGCTGCGGTTCTGGATATCCTGCTCACCGATGCTTTTGTCTCTTATGCCCTTGATACCCAACTGGATCGAATCAGCCCCAAGAGCCGCCCGCGCCGCGGGATTACCCCGGTGTTTCACGATGACCAGGGCTTTCGTATGGTCGCCCTAGCCCAGCCGTCCAATCAGGCCTCGAGTGAACCTCGGGGACGCAAATACTTTCGCGGTTATGACCGGGCGCGGATTATCGGCAGCACGCCGCGCAGTCGCCACTATTCCCGGGATTACCATTCCGACAGCGATCACAATTACTCTGGCTCTTCCAATTCAGCTCGCAATTCCAACCGGTCACGGTTCAGCTCTTACCAAAATAACCCCGGCAGTAACTCTGGAGCCAGCGGTAGCCGGGTTTATTACAATCAGGGCCGCAATACCAGTAACCGCGACATAGGAACGATTACCCCATCAAAGAACAGCGAAGGCCCATTTTTAGCGGAGAATTCCCCCTATGGCAGTGATGCCTATGCCTTGAGGAGTGAGCTGGAGCGACTGCGCAAAATCTCGGCCAGCGGACGCTGGCGCCCTATTCCCCCAGGGCCCGCAATGACCATGGGGGCACGCCACCCCCATGTGAGCCGCCTACGCGATATGCTCTCCCTGTACGGTGACTATCATGGCCGCTACCGTTATGGCGGTGCCGATCCCAACAGGTTTGACCGCGGCCTGCACGAGGCGGTTTTACGTTTCCAAAAGCGCCATGGACTCAAGCCGGATGGTATTGTGGGCCGTGGCACACGCAAACGACTCAACCTCTCCCCTGCCGCGCGAGCGAAAATTGTGGAGATGAATATTCACCGCAGAGAAGAGCTACCAGCCAACCTTGGGGAGCGCTTTATCCAGGTGAACATCCCCGCCTACCGCCTCCAGTATGTGGAGAATAATCGGGTGAAGCTGGCCATGAATGTTGTTGTGGGCAAGAAAAAACATGCGACACCAGAAATTACCACGCGAGTTAGCAAGGTGGTATTCAACCCTACCTGGACAGTGCCTCGCAGTATCCTGGTGAATGAAATTCTGCCCAAGGCTCGCAAGAATCCCTCTGGAATGGAAAATATGGGGTACCGCGTGGTCAGCGGCAGTGGTGAACACCTGCCACTCACAGCCCAGAATCTCTCCGCAGCTGGAGCAGGATCGTACCTGATGCGTCAGATGGGCGGAGAGGAGAACGTGCTCGGCAGAGTAAAGTTTGAAATTCCCAACAAACATGACGTCTATCTCCACGATACCCGCGCGCGCACCCTCTTCTCCCTGACGGACCGGGACTACAGCCACGGCTGCATTCGCCTAGAGAAGCCGCGTCACCTCGCTGAAGCACTGCTGCGTCCTCAGGGAGATTGGGACCATTGGCGTATCGACAAACTTACGATCGGTGATCAAACCACCGAGGTAGATCTGAGACAATTGGTCAAGGTGTACATCACCTACTGGACCGCCTGGGTGGATGGACAGGGTAAGCTGAACTTCCGCCCGGATATCTACGGGAAAGACGGACTCACAGACAACCAATTCTGAGCCCTCTTGGGCGACCTATTGGTCGCCCTTAGCTTCCCCTGAGTCCCCTCTGTATACTTTTTAAGAAGTGAGTCTCCCCCTCCCATTCCCCAAAATTATTAAGGGCCGCTCAGTCACAAGTTACCAATGTTGAGCAGAGCGATCAGTTTTCCTGATTCTATTTTGCTTACAGGGGTGACTTATGGGTGCTGGCAATTTTCATCCGCACACGCACATTTCCCACGAAGCCAAATGGCAAAGCGGTGTCATGATTGCAGTGTTGGTCGCAGCACTTGGCCTCGGGGTGTCCTCAGTCACAGCTGCACCGCATGCCCCTGGGGATAGTGACTCAGATAAAAATATATCTGGCACTGACCCTTTCTCCCCCTATGGCCGGCAATACGTGTTGCTCAAAGAGGAGCTGGCGCGCTATCGTGCCCTGGCCGAGGGGGACCAATGGAAGCCCCTCCCCTCTGGCCAGCCCATAACGCCGGGAAGCCGCAGTGCACGAGTCTCGCACTTACGCAGCCTGCTCATGTTGTATGGGGATTACCGTCCAAGCGACTTTGTAGGCGCCGATCAGAAAAGTGCACTGGATGCCGACACCTATGACAAATCTCTACAGCAGGCTGTGCGCCGTTTTCAGCGGCGTCACGGGCTAAAAGACGATGGACTGGTGGACGAACGCACCCGCAGCCGGCTCAATGCCAACCCAGCAAAACTCGCTCGCATCCTCAGCGCCAACCTCAAGCGTTGGGAGCAGCTTCCCAAAGATCTGGGGCCGCGATATATCATCGTCAATATTCCAGAGTTCAACCTGCGCTTAATTGAGGGCGACCGCGAGCAATTTCGTATGAAAGTGGTAGTGGGCAAGCCAAAACACAAAACGCCGCAACTGGCCACACGTATGACAAGGCTGGAATTCAATCCGGTGTGGCGGGTGCCACCAAGTATCGCTTTATATGAACTGCTGCCCAAAGGTAGCTCCGCATTGAGCGCCAAAGGCTACCGACTGGTAAACCACCGCGGCAGGGCTGTGCCTTTCACCCGCGGCAATGTCGCTGGAGTACGCCGTGGCAAGGTGACCCTGCAGCAGAAAGGTGGGCCAGGCAATGCACTGGGGCGGGTCAAGTTTGTGATTCCCAATCGCCATGCGATCTTCCTGCACGATACTAATAGCAAACACTTGTTCAAAAAGTCCCAGCGCGCTTTCAGCCACGGATGTATTCGTCTGGAAAAACCACTGAAATTTGCCCGGATGATGCTGGAGCAGCAAAACCGCTGGAATACTGCACGTATCGACCGGGCACTGATGAGCGGCCGCACCCACGGCGTAGAGCTTAAGAACCCATTACCGGTTTATATTGCCTACTGGACCGCGTGGGTGGATGAGCACGGACAGTTACAGTTCCGCCCAGACATTTACCAGCGTGACACCCCCAAGGCGGGGTTAAACCGTGGTTAGCGACCGATGCCATCACGAAAATGCATTATGGCCCGATATCCCCGCCATTTGGGGCTCGCGGCTCTGTTGAGCCTGGCCATTGCCTCTGCAACGCCGATACAGAGTGCCCAGGCCATCAGGGAGTCCACAGCATTGAGTCCGGCCAATGTCAGCGAGCAACTGCGTGTCGAAGCAAGTCGATATCGAGAGATAGCTAAGCGCTGGCGCCCCATCGCCCAGGGAGGGCCGCTACAGGCCGGGGATAGAAATGAGCGAGTACTGCAACTACGCAAATTACTGGAGCTTTATGGAGACTATCGCGGACAGCCAGGCCCTATGCCTTACCCGCAGAAAGATGCCCTGCGCTTCGATAGCGCTCTGCAATCCGCACTCGAAAGCTTCCAGCGCCGCCATGGCCTGACACCAACAGGCGTTGCCGATGATAAAACCCTCGCTGCCCTGGCGATTTCCCCAGTGGAAAGAGCCAAGCAGATGACCATGAATGCAGACCGATGGTCCAGATTAACCCTGCCCAAGGACAGCCGCTACGTTCTGGTCAATATACCCGATTACCGTTTGCAGCTAGTGGAGGAAGGGCAGGTCAAACTGGAGATGAAAACCGTAGTGGGCAAATACAGCAGCCGCACCCCGAATATGCGCAGCCGCATCACCAGCGTGGTGTTTAACCCCACTTGGACAGTACCCCGCAGTATTCTAATCACCGAACTCTTGCCCAAAGCCCGCCACAACCCCGCCGCCATGCACCGCCGTGGTTATCGAGTAGTCCAGTACCGCAGTGGAAACACCTCTCCCATTACCGATGAAAGCCTTGCCCGCGCCGCCGGCGGTCACGCCACCCTGCGCCAGGTCAGTGGACAGGGCAACACTCTGGGCAAGGTGAAATTCGTGATCCCCAATAAACAGGCCATTTTCCTGCACGATACCCAGGCACAGAGCCTATTCTCAGAACAGCAACGCGCTTTCAGTCACGGGTGTGTGCGACTGCAACAACCGGAAGAGTTGGCCTACTCACTGCTCAAACCTCAGGGCTGGGACAGAACCCGTGTAGCTCAGGCCACAACAGGCAACCAGCCTGTCAACGTCCCCATCAAACCCGCCCCACGACTCTATCTTGTGTATATGACAGCTTGGATAGATGCTGACGGCCGTCCGCAATTCCGTCGCGACATCTATCATCGCGACAGCAAAGAGCTACCCGTAGATCTACCTCTCCTGACGCCACGATAGATACCCGCCAAAACCTGACAGTCGCAGAAAAATGATTTTTTATGCCAACCGCGAAAATGACAACGCTGTCTCCCACCTTTGGTTGACTGGGCTGATATCTGGGGTCTCTACGACATTAGTCATTAGTGTGTAAGCAAAAATTTACCAACCAGAGCCTTCAAATATTTTTAAATTAACAGGTCAATATTTGTAACGACTGGTTATTTTTTGTACATTTTCCGCCGTACCCGGATGCGCCACTCCACTAGAGGTGCGCCGAAGAGACTTCACGACGAGGCGGAATTATGAAGAATCCATCCAGACGTCGATTCCTGGCAGTGACCTGCGCAACTGCGGCGGCGGTCAGCGCCGGACCGACTTTCGCTAAAGTAGGCAGCTCCCGCACCCTGAAAATGCGCAACTTGCACACCGGGGAGAAGCTGGAGGCCGCCTACTGGACAAACGGCGATTACAGTAGCGGTGGCCTGAAGCAGTTCAACAAGCTGTTGCGTGACCATCGAGCCAACGAAGTGACGCGAATGGACCCGAAACTGTTTGATATCGTTTACAAACTGAAGGAAAAGTTCAACTATAAAGGTACCATCGAGATTATCTCCGGGTACCGTTCGGCTAAGACCAACGCCAAGTTACGCGCTGCAGGCCGCGGAGTTGCCAAGCGTAGTTATCACACTCGCGGTATGGCCATGGATATCCGTATGCCTGGTGTACCCCTGTCAAAATTGCGACGGGCAGCGCTGGACTTAAAGGCCGGTGGAGTTGGTTACTACCCGAAGAGCAACTTCGTACATGTAGATACCGGCCCGGTACGCCGCTGGTAATACTGTAGAAGCCCCTTTGAATGCAAATCCCGGCCCCGGCCGGGATTTTGCGTTTCTCAGCCTTCAGTGACCGGCAGGGACACCGGCATCACATCCTTTTCAGATATCGGAACCTGGGTTGTTCCCGCCATCAGGCCCGCCATCTGTTCCAGCAACTTGCGAGCCTGCGCTAGCCGCCCCAATTCGGCCAGTTCAAACGGGTCCTCCATCTTCAGCAGCAGCGCCTCAAATTCAGAAAATGTCTGTTCCAGCGCATTCACTTGATGCCGATCCAGCAGTACCTCTGCCATTCCACCACCGCCAGTGGGTATCCAGTTGGACTGTAGTGTCGCCATAATCGCCAGTAGTGCCTGCTTGGAATCCGCAGCACGACCACTTTCCACATCGCTTTCAGAACCCTCGGGAAGGCGTGGCAATACCTGCTCGTCAATCACCTGGGTATGGGCAGCACGGATTTGTTGCAATCGCGCCACCGGTCCCAAGGCAAGATACTCTCGGGAGAGGTTGTTGGCGGCAGTGGGCCAGCGACGTGCCAACCCCGCCATATCCTCTTCGATACCCTTGGCTATCAGGCGAGTCAGCTCTCGCCGGCGGTTGACTGCCAACGCCTCCGGTTTCTCCCCATTACTGTCGGCGACAAAATCCTCCGCAGTCCGCTCGCTGGTGGGCCCCCAGAGCATGACTTCCAGGGCGTGAAAACCCGTACTTGCCTCTTCATGTGCAGTGAGCCTATGTTGCCTGCGCAAATTGGCTAGAGTCAGCTCGATCGCCGTATCATTGACGATACCACTGTCCGAATAACCCGGCACCGTATCCAGATAACCGGCCTGAGCGGGCCAGCTATCCAGCGCCAGTAACAGCTTGCGCCCCTGGCTGCGTAAATCCACAGGAGAGAAGGCCAGCTGAATATAAGGGAGGGTTGCCGCGAACTCCCGGTGGGCATCCAACCAGGCGAGCCTGGCCTCTTCCAGCTGGTCTTCGCCGGGTTGTGCCAACAGAGCCCCTACTGCTCGTTGTAAGGTCTCCACGGATGCATGGGCGTGAAGAACCTGAGCCTGCCCAGCCTCCCAGATCGCTAGGGAAAGGTCCGAAGCGGCCTTTTTACTGACCTGTTGCGGAGCCACATTCTGTATTGCCTTGTGCGGCACCGGCTTTTTTTCACAACCTACCAACACTGCCAAGCCACCTAGCAGTAACGCTACAAGCAGATGCCGAATGCTATGTTCGTTCACTCAATTCCTCATTCGCAGTATTCAAAAGGCCGCAACTCCAATTCAGCGACTCTCACGTAGGCTGATTACCGGCCAGCCGCGTGCTTCTGCCTCCGCGCGCAAGCGAGTATCGGGGTCCACAGCCACAGGGTGTTCGACTTCAGTGAGTAGGGGCAGGTCGTTAATAGAGTCACTGTAAAACCACTTCTCCCTGCTCTCAAATTCAGGGTTATGTGCCAGCCATTGGCGCAGACGCAACACCTTGCCAGCCTGATAGCAGGGCTCACCGACTACACGACCGGTGAATTGGCCCTGCAGTTCTTCCGGCTCGGTGGCCAGCAGTGTATCCACGCCCAAGCGCGTGGCAATTGGCTCCACTACGAAGCGGTTAGTGGCGGTAATAACCATGATGTGGTGGCCCTTGCGGCGGTGTTCGCCGATCAATTCCTGTGCCGCTGGCAGCCATAACTCACTGATCACTTCCTGCATAAATTCGTTTTGCAGGTTCTCCAGCTGGCCACGGGATATTTGCGACAGCGGCTCCAGAGCAAACTCCAAGTAGGCAAAAATATCCAACTCCCCCCGCTGATAATCCTGATAAAAGCGGTCGTTGGTTGAGCGATAATGCTCGCTATCCACATGCTCCCGATCCACCAGGAACTCGCCCCAAGCATGGTCGCTGTCCCCTCCGATCAGTGTGTTATCGAGATCAAAAATTGCCAGGTGCACCGCCGACTCTCCCGTAAACTATAGATTCCTAAAGGATATTTCACCGCCAAGGTTTCGCTAGTGTACTCACAGCGGCAGGCAATTTTACCCCGCGCTCAGTTACATCACACGGACTGCGTCACTGAATTGCTGTAAATCCACCTCTGTGGAACAATGCGAGACAAGTAAGTGCAGCGCACGGCCGCACACAACAATATTGAGGACGGTATTTTGGGCGACGGCAAGCCGGCACAAGCCGGGCGAAGAAACCGCCGTAGGCCCGCCAAGCAGTCAAATCGCACAGACAACCCTGCAGCCAATAACCGCAATCGGGGCCAGGGTAGCGAGAACAGCAGCAATATAGACTCTGAGGGCTTTCGCCCCAATGTCGGTATCATTGTGCTGAACGCCCGCGGTCAGGCACTGTGGGCTAGGCGGGTAGGTGGTAAAGATGCCTGGCAGTTTCCCCAAGGGGGTATAAACCCAGGCGAAACCCCAGAACAGGCGCTATATAGAGAACTGTACGAAGAAATAGGCCTCACTCGCGATCAAGTCAGCATGATTGCCTGCACCCGCGGCTGGTTGCGATACCGCCTTCCCCAGCGGCTGATTCGCCGGCGATCCGAACCGCTGTGTATCGGGCAAAAGCAAAAGTGGTTTTTACTCAAGTTGGAGGCACGAGAAAGCTCCATCAGTTTTGAGAATGGCTACAAACCCGAATTCGATCATTGGCGCTGGGTAAGCTACTGGCATCCGCTCAGCAAGGTGGTCACCTTCAAGCGCGAAGTATACCGGCGCGCTCTAACCGAGCTGGCACCACAACAAATACAGCTGGAGAGACGCTGGCTACGCGATATAGGCGAATAGCCCCCCCCCTCTCGCCCCCAGTATCCCCAGCACCACTAGGCCCCATAGAGCCACAGGGCCTGTGAATTTCTCCGTTGATTGGCGAGGACAAGCTATTGCTCGAATTGCTGCGCAGTATCGTTCAGGAAGTTAATACCGCCAGGGATCTCCCCGCGGTGCTAGAAATTATTGTGCGGCGTGTGCGCGAAGTGATGCAGACGCGGGTTTGCTCTGTGTACCTACGCGATAAGCAGTCCGGCAACTATGTCCTGATGGCCACCGATGGCCTATTACCCAGCGCAGTGGGCCAGGTACACCTAGCTCCGGGCGAGGGATTGGTGGGCAATGTGGTAACCCGCGAAGAGCCCATCAATCTGGAAAGAGCCGAGGCCCACCCCTCATTTCAGTATTTCCCCTCTACAGGAGAGGAACGCTTCAGTGCTTTTCTCGGCACCCCTATTATCCATCACCGCGTAGTACTCGGTGTTTTGGTCGTCCAGCAGGAGGAGCAACGCCGTTTCGACGAGGGCGAAGAGGCATTCCTGGTCACACTGTCTGCACAACTCGCAGGGGTGATTGCCCACGCAGAGGCCACCGGCATGCTGGCCACCATCCGTAAGCAGCGCCAGGAAACCCACTTCTCCGGTATTGCCGCCTCCCCGGGCGTTGCTATAGGTCGCGCACATATTGTCACTCCCCAGGCCAACCTGGCCACAGTGCCCTATTCCCTGTGTCTCGATATTGACGAAGAACTGGCTTTGTTCCGGCAGGCCTTAAACTCCGCCAGGGAGGAAATTCGCGAAGTAGGGGAAAAGCTTAAAGGGAACCTCAATCGCGAGGAGCGCGCGTTATTCGATGCCTATATCAGTATGCTCGACGACAACTCCCTGGCCGTCGAGGTGTGTGATCGCATTCAGCAACAGCTGAGCGCACCCAGAGCCTGGGCCGAAGTTATGCTCGAGCATGTGCGACGTTTCGAGGCCATGTCCGACTCCTACTTTCGCGACAGAGCTGCCGATGTACGCGACCTGGGTTCCAGGGTCCTCGCACACCTGCACCAGCGCCAGCAGAGCGAACGCGACTACCCAGAGAATACCATTCTTGTGGGAGAGGAATTGACCGCCGCGGTCCTCGCCGAGGTCCCGCGTGAAAAGTTGATCGGGGTCGCTTCCGTCAAGGGTTCCTCAAACAGCCATGTGGCCATTATTGCCCGAGCTATGGGACTACCAGCCATTATGGGAGTACAGGATCTTCCCTACGAAACCATCGACGGTGTCGATATGGTGGTGGATGGCTATCGCGGTGACTTGCACATCCACCCCGGCGCCGAACTCAAACGTCGCTACGACGATATTGTGGAGGAGGAACACCAGCTTGCCCGCAGCCTGGACCATATGGCCAGTCTGCCCGCAGAAACCGCCGATGGCCACCGGGTCTGCCTGCTAGTCAATACCGGGCTGATGGCCGATGTGGTGCGCTCACTGGAGCGCGGCGCTGAAGGAGTGGGCCTGTTTCGCACCGAAGTACCCTTCCTCCTACGCGACCGCTTTCCCTCCGAAGAAGAGCAGCGCGAAATCTACCGGGAGCAGCTGGAGGCCTTCGCGCCTATGCCGGTCACCATGCGTACCCTGGATGTGGGCGGCGACAAGGCTCTGACCTACTTTCCTATCGAAGAGACCAACCCCTTCCTCGGCTGGCGCGGTATCCGCGTCACTCTGGACCACCCGGAGATATTCCTGGCGCAGGTACGCGCCATGATGAAAGCCAGCTTTGGACTCAATAACCTGCGTATCATGTTACCCATGATCAGCGGACTCAACGAGCTTGAGACTGCGCGTAATTTAATCGAACGCGCCTATAGAGAGCTATTGGAAGAAGGCTACGAAATTGAAATGCCCCCACTTGGGGTCATGCTGGAAGTGCCCTCGGCGATCTACCAGATCCGTGAGCTGGCCGAGCGTGCCGATTTCATTTCAGTGGGTAGTAACGACCTGACGCAATACCTGCTGGCTGTCGACCGCAATAACAGCCGCGTCGCCAATATCTATCACGCCCTGCACCCGGCAGTCCTTCGGGCACTGCAAGAGATTGCCACCACCGTCCACGCCGAGGGCACCGAGGTGGGTATCTGTGGAGAGCTTGCCGGTGAGCCGGGCGGCGCCCTGTTATTGGTGGCCATGGGCTACGACAGGCTGTCGATGAACGCAACCAATCTGCCGCGAGTAAAAGCTACGCTACGTGCGGTGCGACAAGCAGATACTGAGCTGCTTCTGCAGCAGGTATTGAAAATGGACTGCGCTAAAGAAATCGAGCAAACCGTGAGCGCATTTTTGCAAAGGATCGGCCTGAAAAATATTCTGCAGCCACCCGGTACCCAATAAGTACGCCCCAAACTAAAAACCGCTGCACTTGGCAGCGGTTTTTCATGCTCAGAAGAACGAGGGTTTATTCCTCGGCTTCTGCACGGTATGCATCAGCGTCCAGCATATTGTCCAGCTCGCTTACATCACTGGGCTTGATACGGAAGAACCAGCCATCGTCATAGGGAGACGAATTGACTGTTTCCGGTGAATCTTCCAGCGCCTCATTTATCGCAATAACCTCACCGGAAACCGGGGAATAGATATCGCTGGCAGCTTTTACAGACTCAACCACACCAGCTTCATCACCGGCGGCCAGGGTGCTGCCCACTTCCGGGGTTTCAACGTAAACCACATCCCCCAGGGCATCCTGGGCGTGGTCGCTGATGCCGATAGTTACGGTACCGTCCTCTTCCAGGCGCGCCCACTCGTGGCTGGAGAGGTATTTCAGTTCATTGCGGATTTCGCTCATGCTGTTATCCCTTGAATAAGCATCTGAATTTATTGTCTTGCCAATGCGTACACCTGCGGGCGACGCTTAAATAATTGATTTACCATTGCGCACAAAACAGGGCTTAACTACCGTAACCGGCTGCAGTTTTTTGCGGATTTCTACCTCCGCGGTATCACCAACGCTGACCGGTACCCGCGCCAGCGCAATGGAGTAACCTAGAGTTGGCGAGAAGGTTCCGCTGGTTATGATACCGCGCTCTTCAGCACCGTCTACCAACACCTGCTGGCCTGCACGCAGCACGCCACGCTCTTCCAGAACCAGGCCAACCAGCTTGTGCTTAACGCCTTGGGCCTTTTCATCCTCCAGGGCTGCACGACCGATAAAGTTGCGGCCTTCTGGCGCCCACGCGATGGTCCAGGCCATATTGGCCACTAGGGGGGAGGTCTCTTCGTCCATTTCGTGTCCGTAGAGATTCATGCCTGCCTCCAGACGCAGGGTATCGCGAGCACCCAAGCCACAGGGGAGCACACCAGCGTCCGCCAGGGCACGCCAAAAGCCACTGGCATCTTCGCCCGGCAACATGATTTCCAGGCCGTCTTCACCGGTATAGCCGGTGCGCGCCACAAACCAATCACCGCGGGCTACACTCTCGAACACTTTCAACGCGTCGAGTGCCGCCGTCCAGTCGATGCCCAGGACCTCTTTGGTCTTAGCGATGGCGTTCGGGCCCTGAATAGCGATCATCGCCAACTGTGGGCGCTCGGTGAGTGTCACCTCGAAAGACTCTGCCTGCTTATTCATCCAGGCCAGGTCTTTCTCGCGGGTTGCGCAATTCACTACCACACGGTAGCCAGGATCGCGCAAATAGACGATCAGGTCGTCGATCACCCCACCCTGTTCGTTGAGCATACCGGTATACAAGGCCTTGCCAGAGTTGCCATCCAACTTGGCCACATCGTTAGCCAGAAGATAGCGTAGGTAATCGCGGGCTCCAGAGCCATCAATATCCACTACAGTCATGTGGGAGACATCGAACATCCCAGCGTCGGTACGCACCTTATTGTGCTCATCCAATTGAGACCCATAGTGCAGTGGCATGTCCCATCCACCGAAATCCACGATTTTGCCGCCCATAGCGACGTGCGTGTCATACAGAGGCGTTCTGTTTCCCATCTTTAATTCTCAGTCCGTCAGGTTCCGAAGCGGCGTATTCTAGCGGCTTGAGTACGGGCCTTGCCAGCAGGCCATACACTGCGACATATATGCTCAGCAAGCCTAGCTGCCACCGGGACTATAACCTGCGCAGATTGCCGGTGGCCGTCAAAGATTCCGCAGGGGCCACCGGTAACAGAAAGTGCGGGTTGGTGTGGGGGGAATCAGTCGTCCGGTCTCTCGCGGCCCTCGCTGGCCTCTGCTGTATTTTGCTCCGCCTGGGCCGATTCATCCACTTTAAGCCCGTACTTCTTAGAGCGCCAGCGCCACAGGCGCTTGGCCAGTTCCTGGCGGTCCGGAGTTTTATCGGCCTCGTCAACGATCTCCTCTCCAAGCAGGGTCTCGAGAAGATCCTCCAAGGTAATCAATCCCTCAAGGCTACCGTACTCATCCAGCACCGCGCTGATCTGCATCCGTCGCGACAACATTTTCTGGAAAGCCTGATAAATAGTGGCGGTTTCCGGCAGCATCAACATTTCCCGACGGAACTCCTCCAGTTTTCGCCCGCGCTCTCCCTTGGCGTAGGCGAGCAGCAGTTCCTGCTTGAGCACAAAGCCCACAACGCAGTCAGGATCACGGTTTTCATACACTGGGATGCGGGAGAAGCGGCCCTTTTCCACTTCGTCGTAGGCCTCGGCCACTGTCGCATCCTGTGGCAGGGAGAAAACCACGGTGCGTGGAGTCATCACCTCACGCACTGAGTGATCCCGCAGGGTAAAAAACAGGTTGCGTAAAATATTCGATTCGCGCTGCTCCAGCTGCCCTTCGGCCTCACCAATTTCGGCCATAATCGCAAACTCGTCTCGACTGAAGCCAGTCAGGGTTGGCCCATGGGAAAGGCCTCGGGTCAGCCACTCGGACATTTTTACAAATGGGTAAAGCAGCCAAACCAGGCCACGCAGGGCATAGGCGGTAAATGGGGCCAACTGGCGCCAATAAATCGCACCTAGGGTTTTCGGTATGATCTCTGAGAAAACCAGGATCAAAAGGGTCAGAATCGCCGAAGCGATCCCCAGGTATTGGTTGCCAAAAACAGCCGCTGCCTGAGCACCAGCACCGGCCGCACCGGCAGTATGGGCGATGGTGTTCAAGGTAAGGATTGCCGCCAGGGGGGCATTGATATCCCCTTTAAGCTTGCGCAGTAACGGGCCAGCCTTGTGGCCTTCCCGCTCCAGCAACCGCACGTATGGTGTAGTTACACTGAGAATGACCGACTCGGCAATCGAACAAAGAAAAGAAAAGCCGAGGGCGATAAAAACGTAGGTAATTAAGAGAAACATATATCCCTGATTACAACAAAATTGGAGTTGAATTCTTGCGCACTGCCGGCAACACAACAAGCCTGGAGAGCGGTATAATCCCAACAAAATTCGCAAAAAGCTGATCCACATGCCCCTCTATGCAAATTGCAAGGAGGGAAATTTACCAACAAAGCTCACCGTTTACCGATCTTCCCATGGCGATCATCAGGTTAAAATGCTACTGAAATCCCGGACCGGTAGAGGCACTCATAACAAGATACCAGTCTCCCCCAGACGCGTGGAGTCCTTGTTTTTGCGCTTTCAGTACTACTTAGCTATCTCCATCTAGCCTTGCGAAGCGCTCCACCCATTCGCGCACTTGGCCGTACCAATACAGTGAGTTATTCGGCTTTAATATCCAATGCTTCTCATCTGGATAGTAGATTAAGCGTGACTCGATGCCGCAAGCTTGCAGTGTGCGGCACAACTCAAACGGTTGACCAACCGGTGTTCTCGAGTCATTTTGTTCATGGATAATCAGAATCGGCATATCGAATTGAACCATGCACGGACCAGTTTGCTGCCACCTGAGAGTGTAGTGGCCAGCCTACTTGCCGACAGTCCTTTCGCTTCCGAGCCAACCAAAAACGTCGGAGCACCGTCCCCCCTCGTCGTAGATACACTTTTCAGGTACAGCTACGGCAGCGCCGCTTTCACTGATCAGGGCATACGTACATACGGGGGCACCAATGTGGAGCCGAAGGTTACCAGGTGGGTCGTCTTTACTCTTTACTGCATACTTTGGGCACCTCCATAATACGGTAACCGAACCGATACCAGTCTGGCTGTTAAGCTCAAACAGATGACATTGCATACAACAGCTGCGCAACCATCGCTTAAACATCACTCACTGAATGCTTCCATGAAAGAAGCTAGTCAGCTTATAGGGCTTATTAAAGCAACTATCGTGCAACTTGACGGTGTAGCTCAGTCAATGGATCGCTCATCTTCTGTCAACTTGAAAACTCAACAAAGGCATCCCGGCTCGCGGTGACTTACTCCCTGGTTGCTTTATGGTTTGCCAATAGCAAACCAATCTAATACGCCGCTTTTTCAAATCCTCAAGCTCCAGATTTGGTTATAGCGTAATAATATGTATCCTTGCTTATAATTTTCATAATAATAATGTTCGAACACGGGCTTAAATCGTCATTATATGAATGCTTTCCTGCTAGGTTCATTTTGTACCCTTAGTTATACCGGGGTAGCAATGACCTACTTAGTTTGGAGTATTTGCTTTTTCTAAGAGCATAATTGATAAATGGGGTTTGGTATGAAATATAAATTTACTGGACTAAGTACGATAGTCATAGTTTTAAGTGGCTGTGCTTCATATATGGAGAAAACAATTTCCAAGAGAGCACCATTTGATTTGAACTGTGATACAGAATCGATAACTATCCGTAAATTGAGCTTCAGAACTTATGGAGTTTCTGGTTGTGATAAGCGCACTACCTATGTGCTAGATGGGCCTTGCGCTGGGCCGGGCAGCCCATGCTTAGCGGTTATGAACTCTAATGTGGACGACGACTAAAAGTAAGCGCTCAGCTAACCCCACCCTTTGATTTATTCGGCAGGTCTGCTTCCGTTACGCTCTGAAGGGAGCAGTACGGCGCAGACGTTTCTGCAATACTGGTATCTTACTAAAGAAAGAATACACTGGCTCGGGACCGTATGAGGCATGGATGCCGATTACGAGCTTACAGGGATGTATTCACAGCGCGTTTCGAGTGCAGTGTATTCTTTCCTTCTGACCCAGTAGTAGGTCACTGACCTTGCCCATCACCATCAAGCAACTTTTTGCCTCTCCAATGCTTCCAGACCGAGGTTACCGTTGACATCAGGTCATACGAATCCACAAGCATTCAGAGAGAGGAAGGATATTTTGGAGGTCACATTTTTCGGCTGGCAATAGAGTTCGCAGAAAACTTGCGTGCCCCCCCAAAAATGCAATACACTAGTGCCATTAGCAAACCACTGAAAAAACCGCCGATATGTGCCGCATTTGCAACCCCAATTCCAGTAAAAAAAGTCACAATCCCCAAGGCACACAATATTAACCAGACCAGGGCCACAGTGAGGATACCTGGAGGGATATCACGCCAAGTGGATTCCATGCGTTGCAACACCAAGGCAAAGCCCACAAGGGCATAAACCACACCGGACATACCACCAAAAAGTACACCCGGCTCCCAAAGATACTGGGAGACATTGG
Organism: Microbulbifer epialgicus; assembly: GCF_041447265.1. Lineage (NCBI taxonomy): Bacteria > Pseudomonadati > Pseudomonadota > Gammaproteobacteria > Cellvibrionales > Microbulbiferaceae > Microbulbifer > Microbulbifer epialgicus. The sequence continues at coordinate 160,379 of NZ_JBGMEK010000003.1, read as the reverse complement.
AGGCGAGAGCTCCGAGCATCACTAAAATTATATAAATAATACTGCCACCACGGGCCTCCAGTGGCCTCCCCAATATCCAAATACCCAGGGCATTAAACAAGGCATGGGACAGGGAAAAATGCACCATCGCTGGTGTTAGCAAACGCCACCATTCCCCACGCTGTAAATGCCAGGCGAGGGACGACTGTGACAGGGCGCTACCAGTCTGGTCGGGGTAAATCAGCAGTGCACTGGAAAAATTATTAATTTGTAGAAACCAGCCCAAAAAGCACAGGGCAATAAGCAACAGGCTGATTGGAGTTTTATCCAAGGGAAAGCTGGGCAACACGAAAACTTGTTTCCTGGACGGATTATCAGCCGGGCTTTTCTCTGGCTGCCGCGCCAGTTCAGCGGTATTTGTTATTGCCTTAACATTCGCCTCTGAAATATTGGGCTGCTGAGTGCGCTGTAACTGCACTCTGTCGAGATCTATCTCCCCCAGATCCCAGCGCTGTAACAGGGGCTTCAGCACCTCTGCCAGATTTGCATCAGGAGTTAACAGCAACTGCCGGTTTTTTTCCTCGGTGATACGCAACGGTAATTGGTAACGTTGGATAAATCTCGCCAATGCACTGAGATTCTTGGAGAGGGGAAACGAGTAGACAACTAACCACTGGCTCAATTTGGTAAACCTTTCTTATTGGCCTGCCTGGCATGCATGATCCCGGCGAGGTTTTATCAGCGCCCGCCGGCTCCCTGAAAGGAACCGGCCAACACAAATCGGCGCTTTATAGACAAGCTCCCGCTACACTGCCATAGCCCGTAGGATAATACGTTTTTTTAACATGGGGCTAGCTTCCACCATACTTAAGCCGGTATTGCGCAACCAGCGCCAGTGTAGGTCACCCGCCCCAAAGAGGGATTTAAAGGCGCTCATGGCCTTGAGCGTTGCGGCGTTATCTCCGCGACGGCGGCGCTCATAGCGCGCCAATACCGAGGCGTGTGCCGGCTCCAGACCACGGGACAGGGCGCGGTCAATTTCGTCGGCGAGCACGCGCACATCCTGCAAGCCCAGGTTAACGCCCTGCCCCGCCAAAGGATGGATACTGTGTGCGGCATCCCCAACCAGGGCAGCTCCAGGCCCATGGTAGCGCTCCGCATGGCGTGCGCGCAGAGGAAAAGAAAAACGCTCACTGACCGATTCCACCTTACCGAGGCGGCTCTCGAAAGCCTTTTCCAGATTCAGCGCAAAAGCCTGGTCATCCAGCATTAGCAACTCCCGAGCAAGTGGATCATCTGCAGACCAAACCACGGCACAGTGATTCTCATCGCCGAGGCCGGCTAAGGGCAGAAAGGCCAAGGGCCCACTCTGCAAGAAGCGCTGCCAGGCAGTGTGGCGGTGGGACTTTTCACAGCGGGCCACGCAAACCAAGGCGGTCTGGTGATAATTCGTATCCTGGCAGCGAATGCGTAACAGGTCACGCACCTTCGAGCGGGCACCGTCAGCGCCAATCAACAGGCGCGTGCGCACTATCTCCGCCTGATCGTGCAGGCCTTCCACCGCATCCCGCTGGTCGCCGCGCGGCTGAAGATGCCAGAGGCCGCAGTCGCGCCACCAGCTCTCCAAGCGGAATCCATTAACCAGCTCCACATTTGGTAAAGCTTCGAGTCGCGCCCGCAAAGCAGCGATAATCACATTATTTTCTACAATATGACCGAGGTTGGGCAACTGCACATCGCGGCTGTTAAAGCGAACAGACCCAGTACCATCGGCATCCCAAACCCGCATCTCTACGTAAGGGCAGGCACGACGCCCGGAGATCTCTACCCAGGCACCTACCTCTTCAAGCAGTTCCCGTGAAGCCTGGGTCAATGCCACGACGCGGGGTTCATAATCTGGGGAAAGCTCTGGCGCAGCCTCTGCCGAGGCCTCCAAAAGGGCTAGGCGCATCCCAGGGTGACGCACTGCCAGCAGTGCGGCCTGAGCCATGCCCACCATACCTGCGCCAACAATGGCGAAATCCAAACGGTGTCTATTCATACCAAGCCAATCCCGCTGTTGTGCCGTCGATGGGGCACCGTTAAAGCCCAAATCCCGCCGCCTGACTGACAAATTGCGCCCGTAGTGGCGGTACCAGTGTAAGGCCAAGCATCCCCATTTGGCGCACAAATTGTTGAATCGGGTTACCCGAAGTGAATAGCGCCGGGATGCGGTCGCTGAAGCCCACTGTCAGCTGTTGGTCGAAGCTGCGGTTACGACCATAGGTCTGCAAGCGCTTGAGCTGTGCCTGTGAACCCTGAACCGGCTGCTCACCCGTTAGTGCCTGCGCCAGGGTATAGCAGTCACGTAGAGTCAAATTGAATCCCTGCCCAGCCACCGGGTGCAGGAAGTGTGCGCAATTGCCGATCAATACTACATTGCGCCGCCATTGTTCCCGCGCCAGTGACAAACTTAAGGGGTGGCCTTGTAAGGCCCCCGCCCGCACAAAGCGCCCCGCGCGCCAACCAAAACTTTTCTGTAGCCGTCGCAGGCGCTCATCTTCTGGCATTGCACACAACGCCTCAGCCTCTTTGTCGGGACAGGCCCATACCAAGGCAGCGCGGTGCTGACCTTCCCTACTTGGCAATGGCAGCAGGGCCATGGGACCGGAATTGGTAAATCGTTCAAAAGCAACACCACCGTGGTCGCGCTGTAGTCCAACAGTAGTGACTAGAGCCCTCTGTTGGTACTTTATTGTGTCAAATTCTATGCCCAGCTGACGACAAAGCGGAGAGCCGACCCCGTCAGCAACAACTAGTAACCCGCTAGTCAGACAGTACTCCGGGCTCTGCTCACCGGCACTCCAGCGCAGCATTGCGCCAGCAGCCTCCATATGTACTGAAGACACCCTGGCCGGGGCCAATATTTTGACCGGTGTTTCAGCCAGAGCCCGATGCAGAATAGGGCCCAGCGCGGCATTCTCGATCACCACCCCGAGCATACCTTCAAAACTCACCCGCTCCTGTTCACGGGCACTGAGTGAGACACCCAAGGAGTGCCCCTTGTCACTTACCTGGATGCTTTGAATAGGCGCGCTGTATTCACGCAAAGCAGGCCAAAGACCCAACTGCTGGAATAACTGTAAGCTTCCTGCAGCTATCGCTGTTGCTCGGGTGTCAAAGCTGGGCAGTTGCACACTGGCTGAGGCATCCGGTAGCGCCCTCTGTTCCAGTAGCGCAACACTGAGTTGCGGGCAGAAGTGGGTCAGCATCAACGCCAGGCTGGCACCGGCCATGCCGCCACCGACGATGGCTACATCGACCTTCTGCACAGGCTCACTCATAAAGCTCTCCCCCAGCCCGCAAGTCGGATCTCGCCGGCCTGCGGGCAAAATATATTTGGTTTTATCTAACGGGCCAGTAAATCCCGCCCATGGCGCATGGTGTATTCGATGTCTTTTACAGATTTTGGCGCAGCGCTAGATAATACCTGCACACCCTCACCGGTGAGGGCAACATCATCTTCTATACGAATCCCAATGCCGCGAAACTCTGCCGGTATTCGCTCATCAATAACAGGCACATAGATACCGGGCTCAACCGTCATCACCATGCCCGCCTCCAGTTGGCGCCATACGCCGTGCACCCGGTAGTCGCCGACATCGTGTACATCCATCCCCAACCAGTGGCCAACCCGGTGCATATAAAAACGCTGGTAGGCCGCCGATTCAATCAGATCTTGTATATCCCCGTGCAACAATCCCAGATCCACCAGCCCCTGGGTAATCACCTCCACGCTAGCATTGTGGGGGTCATCCCAATGATTACCCACTTTTACTTGATCAATTGCTGCCTGCTGCGCAGCTAGTACTATTTCGTACAGTGCTTTTTGTGCACCGGTAAATCGTCCATTGACCGGGTAGGTCCTTGTGATATCTGCTACATAGCCGCGATATTCACAACCCGCATCCACAAGCACCAAGTCACCAGCATTCATCTGTGCCTTATTGCTGCAGTAATGCATGACGAGAGCATTGCGGCCGCTGCCAACAATTGTCGGATAGGCGGTCTCCCTTGCGCCAGCGTTAACGAATGCGTGCAGTAGCACGGCCTCTAACTGGTATTCATAGAGCCCGGGCTGGCAGTGCATCATGGCACGGCAATGTGCAGCTGCACTGATATCCGCAGCAGATGCCATCAGACGCAACTCCTGGGCACTTTTTATTAGACGAAGCTCACGTAACTGGTAGTCCAGATCCACCATTTCCGGGGCGCCTTTACTACCCGGCGCCTCGGCAATATTTTGCAAGTAGCCGCGGATGCACCTGTCCAGATGAGCATAACGCCCCATGGGAAAATAAATACGCTCGTGGCCTTCCAGCAGCCCGGGCAAAATATCGTCGAGGTCGCCGATCGGAAAAGCGTCAGCCAGGCCGAACTGCCGCACAGCGCGCTCCGGGCCAAGGCGCGGCCCATCCCACATTTCTTTTTCCGCATTGCGCTCCCGGCAAAACAGTAGAGTTTCTCCATGAACTCTGCCTGGCACCAGCATCAGCAACGCCTCGGGTTCATCAAAACCGGTCAGGTAGAGAAAATCACTATCCTGGCGAAAGGGAAAAAAAGTATCGCGGGAACGCAGCTGTTCACCAGCGGATGAGACGATTGCCAGACTGCCCGGCGCCAATTCTGCCATCAGACGTGCGCGGCGGCGGGCATATTCTGCCTTGCTGATCACTACACTTTTTTCTCGGGTAGGCATTAGTGTACAGTGGGACCGTCATCGGTTTGTTTGCCTTGCACCTCTGTAAAGATATTGAGCACCGCAACGCGCACATACTCTTGTAGTTCCAGCAACTGTTGCTCCGCCTCCTCACTCTCGTCAACGTGATCAGCATCCACCTGCGCAATCGCACCTATGTCTTTAAGTGCCTCTTCACTGGTGGGCAGCAGTTTTGCCTTGGCGCCACCGATACCAAATCCGTGCAGAAAACCTTCACACCAGTGCCCCAGAGCCAGGGTGCGCGCGACAATATCGTCATCGTCGCAGAGTACTAAGCGAAAAGAAAAATCGGAGCCGCCCAGCTGCTTCCGGCTTTCTACCGCCAACTGCAGGAAACCTCGATTTAAATCCGCCGGTACCGCCTCCAGATCAAGGAACTCCGCTAATTCACGCTGCCAGCGTTCATTGTCAGGCTCCGCGCCCGCCGCCAAAACACCGCAAATGAAGCCATGCAGCTCGCTGGGGTCCGCCTGGCCGCCGGAAGAGAGCATGGCATTGGCGAGAAGCTCAAATCGATTAGTTTCTGATGTCATGGTCACCGCAATATTTTCTCTTGATCGGGATATACTCATCGCATTGCAACAGCAGCGGCAAGTAAAGAACTTGTGTTTTCGAGGCAATTTTGTGATTGCCCGCGCAGGCGGAGCGATTGACCCACCATTTCGCCGGCAATATAGTAGCGGAATCCCTCATCGTCTGTCGTGTTGCGAACCCAAACGTCGACCTCAAACGCAGGAAATATGGATAAGCTGCAAGCGTTAGAAAGCACAGTGGATTCACTGATCGCCCGCTGCCAACAGCTGGCCGAAGACAATCGTGAGCTGCGCCGGCAGGAAGCCGACTGGCTGCTTGAACGCCAGCGCCTAATAAAAAATAATGAGGCCGCCCGCTCACGGGTTGAAGCCATGATTAATCGTCTCAAGGGGCTAACGCAAGATTCCTGATGGCTGACTCCGCACCAACATCTGAAACCGTCACCGTATCTATTCTGGGCAAAGAGTACCGCGTCGCCTGTGCGGACAGTGAGCGCGCCGGTCTCCAGGCATCCGCCCGACTGCTACACGAGCGAATGTCGCGCATTCGCACCTCTGGCACGGTTATTGGCATTGAGCGTATTGCAGTAATGGCAGCACTGAATATTGCCCACGAACTCATCCAGGCCAAAGCGGAGTTGAGCAGCATCCCACTCCAACAGGAAATGCTCGATCGCCTAAAGGACAAGGTACAAAACGCATTGGGTGAAATAGACTCGGAACAGGAAGCACAGTCATAGTGGTAAGCGACCATACCTTCCGGGCGCATTCAGTCCCTTTTTAATTTCCGGTTAACAGCAACCCTCTGTCCAAGTTATAATTGCCTCATACCCTGGGGTGTTGGCCAGCAGACTATGTCCTTGAGCCGATAATCCTACCCCGGTGGTTTCCAGCGGGTGCTGGTGCGCAGGTCCGCCATGCAGCGGAAAGCCTTATGTACCCCGGACACCGCCACCTTGAACCTTACGGTTCAAGGCTCCGTCTACAGCCGCACACTCGGGGTTCCCATTTCTTTTCCAATATTTCCCCAATCGATGAGAGAAAATAAAACGCAACTGCGTCGACGTATGCGCGCAGGGCGGCGGGAACTCAATGCTTATCAGCAGCGCCTACACGGTCGAGCAGCCATCACCTTGCTGAGCAGGATTCCGCAGATGCAGCGCGCCAGCCATATCGGTATTTACTGGCCCATGGATGGAGAGCTGGATATTCGTCAATTGATACAGCGCTTCCCCAGAAAACACTTTTACCTGCCAATATTGCCTGTAGAGCCACATCCACACCTGGGCTTTAAACGCTGGGGCGGCAAGCGATTGCCATTTCGCAACCGTTTCCAAATTCCTGAACCAGTGCGCAGCTCCAGTCGCGCAGCGAGGTTATTGGACCTAGTACTGGTTCCTTTGGTGGCTTTCGACCCCGGTGGCGCCCGCCTGGGAATGGGAGCAGGTTTTTACGATCGCACTTTCGAGCATAAGCAGCTGTTACCGGGTAGCGGCCCGCTGCTGATCGGCGCTGCCCACCAGTTACAATGTGTTGAGCATTTACCTACAGATAACTGGGATATACCGCTGGATATGGTGGTGACAGAAAAACGTATCTATCGCTGTCGTTAGTATAAAAAGACATAAAACAAAAAAAGGCCGAACACCATAAAGTGTTCGACCTTTTTTGTTTGTTCCTGGGCAGAGCGCCCCCCACGGCATCAGCCTAACGGGTAACCACTCCCTGTTGAAGAGCGGCCGGTGGCTCCTGTTCCGAGGCAAATACCTCGGGCAGACCACTGGTACTCAACAGAACGCCCGCGACAAAGACAATCACAGCGATTGTCAGCGCATCGGCTTTCATTGGGACCATCCTGTACATTCAATTTTTTTTTATAAACGTTTCGCCCCGCATATGACCTGAGCCATAGCAAAAGTTCCACGATCAGAGAAGATACTGAAGATTCGGCGGAATAGTAACTGGTTATTAGATATTTTATGCGTTTTTTGTCGCATTATTACGCAAAGGAGTTCGACAAAGCTGAATTTACAGTCTACGCGGCCGGCAAAGTCTGAGACGCTTTACTCAACTAGTCTTTTTTCTGGGTTCAGCTCCCCAGGAAAAAACGGTAGGCGGGGTTTTCTGTTTCCTCCCAATAGGGAAACTGCAACCTCTCAAGTAATTCCAGAAGTTCTACACGAGCCTCAGGTTCGACCTGTAATCCAACTAGAACCCGTCCATTAGCAGCGCCATGATTGCGGTAGTGGAACAAAGTAATGTTCCAGCGCCCTGCCAGATGTTCGAGAAATTTCCGCAAAGCGCCGGGGCGCTCGGGAAATTCAAAGCGGTACACGATCTCATTGCGCAATCCCGCTACCCTACCTCCCACCAAGTGGCGAATATGCAGCTTTGCCATCTCATTATCGGTAAGGTCGGTTACCCTGTAGCCCCTTCCTTCTAGCCTGCCAACCAGTTGACTCCGGTCCTCATCGGCAGCTACCTGTAAACCAACAAAAATATGTGCTTTATCATCGCCAGCATAGCGATAATTGAACTCAGTGATGGCGCGGTCCCCCAAGTCACGGCAAAAACGCAGGTAACTACCCGGGAGTTCAGGTATGCGCACGGCGAGCACCGCCTCTCGTTTCTCACCGATTTCCGTACGCTCGCTGATATAACGCAACCGATCAAAGTTGATATTGGCCCCACTACAGACTGTGGCGAGAGCAGCATTGCGACATGCACTTTGTTCGATAAACTTTTTCAATCCTGCAAGGCCCACGGCACCGGCGGGCTCGGCAATTGAACGGGTATCCTCAAAAATATCCTTGATTGCCGCACATATCTCATCGGTACTCACGGTAATCACACCGTCCACGGTCTCGCGCAAAACACGAAATGTCTCCTCACCAATTTGTGCCACGGCAACACCATCAGCAAACAGTCCCACCTGGGATAGGCGAACGCGCTCTCCACTCTCGAGGGCAGCTTTTAAACAGGCAGCATCTTCGGGTTCAACGGCATAGACCTTGGTTTCTGGCCGCACATATTTAATGTAGGCGGCCATACCGGCAGCCAGCCCCCCACCTCCTACAGGAATAAACACTGCCTCCAGGTTAGCGGAGTGTTGGCGCAGCATTTCCATAGCTACAGTGCCCTGGCCAGCAATCACATCGGAATCGTCATAAGGGTGCACGAAAACCAGATCACGCTCTTTGACCAGCTCCCTCGCCCGCGAGGCTGCCTCGTCAAAGGTATCCCCGTGCAAGATCACTTCGGCCCCGCGCATACGTACCGCATTGACCTTGATCTGGGGAGTGGTCTTCGGCATCACAATGGTCGCGCGCACCCCCAGCTGCGCCGCCCCCAAAGCCAACCCCTGGGCATGATTACCGGCAGAGGCAGCAATGACCCCGCGCACACGCTGCGCTGCTGGTAACTGCAGCAGCTTATTGTAAGCACCACGTATTTTGAAAGAGAACACCGGCTGCAAGTCTTCCCGCTTAAGTAATATGCGGTTACCCAGCCGGTGAGATAATTGGCGCATGGGCTCTAATGGCGTCTCGGTAGCGACATCGTAAATGCGCGCGTCTAAAATGCGCTTGATATAGGACTTGGGCATGGCGTGTATCGGCTGCCGTTGCAGTTAATTTCTATGCGCGACTCAGGGAAGCCTAGTAGCAGTGCACTGGAAAGCACTTACTGCATGCGCAATATCGGCAGGCCAGTCTAATCCTTGATCAGCACAATTGCCATTAATTTGGCTTTATTGCGCTTCTTTTTATCGAAAAACGGAAATAAAGTAGAAATAATTGCACAGGAAACTATCCAGAGTATGACCCAGGATGAACTGAAGCAGGCCACCGCACGCGCCGCTATCGACTATATTTCCCCGCGCCTTGAGGCCGACGCCATTGTCGGTGTTGGCACGGGCTCTACGGCAAACTTCTTTATCGACTACCTTGCAGAGATCAAGGGCAGGTTTGATGGTACAGTTGCCAGCTCTGAGGCCTCTGCACAAAGGCTCAAGTCACACGGTATTCCAGTCTACGAGCTAAACAGCGTGGACAGTATTCAGTTTTATGTGGATGGTGCCGACGAGTCCAACCCAGCTCTGGAGTTAATCAAAGGCGGCGGTGCGGCCCTAACTCGGGAGAAAATTGTCGCGGCCTGCTCCGACGAGTTCATCTGTATTGCTGACGAAAGCAAATCGGTTAAAGTACTCGGCGGCTTCCCACTGCCGGTGGAAGTGATTCCTATGGCTCGCTCCCTGGTGGCCCGCGAGCTGGTCAAGCTGGGGGGAGACCCGGTATACCGCCAAGGTGTAATTACTGACAATGGCAATGCAATTCTCGATGTGTACAACCTGAAAATCGAGCAGCCTATCGCGCTGGAAGAGGCGATCAACAACATCACCGGTGTGGTTACCAATGGCATCTTTGCTAAACGTCCGGCAGATTTGCTGCTACTCGGCACCAGTACCGGAGTAAAAACCATCACCGCCTAACTATGCAGTAAAATTATGCGACGAAATAATAAAAAGGGGATGCTGGTGGCGCTACTTGGCGCCGTAATCCTGTGCGCGGGCTGTGCCACAAGCCCACCCAGTAATCCCGACAATATCTGCTCCATTTTCCGCGAGAAAAAAAGCTGGTATGGCGAAGCCAAAGCGGCAGAGGACAAATGGGGCTCCCCGGTGGCTGTTATGATGGCCATCCTGCACCAGGAATCCCGTTTTGTGCACGATGCGCGTCCGCCGCGCAGTAAAATACTGGGCTTTATTCCAGGACCGCGCCCCTCGGATGCTTACGGTTATGCTCAGGCCTTAGGCAGTACTTGGCGCGGCTATCAGCGCTCTACTTTTAGCTATGGTGCGGACCGAGATGATTTTGGCGACGCCATCGACTTTGTCGGCTGGTACAACAACACCAGCGCACGCCGCTGCCAAATCCAGTCCAGAGATAGCTACCACCTGTATTTGGCCTACCATGAAGGGCACGGCGGCTTTAACCGGCGCAGCTTTAAAAACAAGGCCTGGCTCAAGAAGGTTTCACATAAGGTATCTGCACGCGCGCAGCATTACCAGCAGCAGCTCAACAGCTGTGAAAGGTCCCTGAAGAAGCGCAAGAAATTCCTCGGGCTATTTTAAACCTAATCCGCAGAGGTCAAAAATTCACGGTACTGGCGGGGAAAGGCGCCACGCTCCCGCCGAAACTGGCTACCCTGAAACTAATGTCCAAGAGCTGAAGGCACCGGAGCCTGTCAGCTCCAATGGAGCTCCGTATATAACGCCCTTTACCCTAACGTGACGCTGGGTGATCCCTCAGTGAAGCAAAAGCGTCCACCGACTTTCTGGAGTGCCAGATGAAGCCCTTTGCCAAATTTCTTACCTTGTTCACACTGCTGCTCACCATCCCCTTCGCCACTGCGCAACCCACGTCTCCCCAATCCAATGCACCCAAGACATCCGTTAGTGAGCCTCAGCTCAAGCAGTTTGCCGATGCCTACCGCGCTATCGTTATGCTAAGCCGCGAATACGCACCCAAGTTGAAGGCCGCCGCCGATATCAAGGAGGCCGAAGCCCTTAACAAAGAAGCACAGGGCAAAATGATCGCAGCAATTGAGAAAACGGGATTGTCGAAGAGCAAGTACCAGGAAATTGCCAATAACATCAAATCCAACCCGGCACTGCTGGAAAAGGTCAACAAAATACTGCAACAAACCCACACAAAACCGCAATAAGAAAAAAGAGAAGAAAAATGGGCGGTACACCACAAGCACCCGGTGTGCCGCGCTAATCCAATGAAACTTCCAGTACCTGACAAATAGACGACAAATTGTTTTTTACCCAGGTGCTATCAAAAGAGCCCCAGTCGCGCAGCAGATAGTAGCCATCGTTGTGACGCACGCCCTCTTGGATAAATTCCACCTTGGTGCCATGGCCGGGCAAGCCCTTGGCAATAATGTCCTGTACTGTGCGCCTTGGCCAACCGGTCGCCTCCTCCAGCGCAGGGTTATTCGGACGGGGTATCTGCTCAATTAAATACGCGATCAACATGCGCCGACAGATTGTCGGGTTCAGCTGACACTCAACAGATGCGGACGGCATTTGGCCACTCCTTCATTGGCATATGACTTCATTGTTAATCCCTATGACCTTTAGGTCTAGTAAATAGACGGGCTCAGGCTCTCTCGCCACAGATCTTTTCAAAAGTCCCTTGCATAAAAATTGTGAGGGAACGCAGTGCCTCCGCCGCCAACCCCCAACTGTGGATAAGTTGTAAAAATTGATAAAAAACAATCAGATTCAGAAATTAACTATACGCTGGCGAAGCGTCCACCACTGACCTCTCTGCCCAAACCGCTTACCCTCACTGCTCGTCCAGCTTCTCCCTTTCTTAGCTCCCGCCAGGTATAAACCTGACTTTCGCGCGCACTTTGCGCATAATCCATGCTTGCACTTGAGAAAATACACGCAGCTTACAAAATAATGTTGAGGGCTGAGAAAGTGGAAAGCGAGACTCCGAAACTGCACGAAGAGGGTCCAGGCATCCCCGCGGCAGTAGTCCGCGCCCAATTGGTGGGTGCCCAGGCAGCGGGGCTGGACTACCTGCAGCTACTGCGCGACAGCGGCATAGACGCCGCCCAATTCGAAGATCCCGAAAATCGTATTGGCCGCGAACAAATGGCCAGCCTGTTGCGCCTGGAGTGGGACCTGCTGAACGATGAGTCGGGCGGCTTCTTGGCCCGCCCCTGGCTACCGGGCACTTTCGCAATGATGGGCCACGCCTGTATCAGCTGCCCAAACCTGCGCCGCGCCCTACTGCGCTCAGGGCGCTTTATCAGCATGGTCAGTGACGATCTGCATATTAAGCTGGTGGAGGATGGCGAGGAAGCCCGCCTGATCATTCACCACAGTAATGATAAAAAGCTGCCCAACCAGATCTTTGTGGAATCCATTGCAGTTATCTGGTTACGTTTTTTCAGCTGGCTGATTGATCGCACCATCCTGCTCGAGCGCGTGTTGCTGGCTTTCCCGCCGCCGGATTACAATGAAGATTACAGTGATATGTTCCCGTGTCGTCACTACTTCAACCAAGTTGAAACCTGCCTGGTATTCAGCACCCGCTATCTTCAAATGCCATTGGTACGTGATGAACAGCAACTGGCGGAGTTTCTGTCCCGCGCTCCCGAGTGCTTGCTGACCCAATACAAATCCGATCACAGTTTTACCGGTCGTATCAGACGCATGCTGCAGCAACAAAACAGCATCGAGAACCTTTCCCTCGACGATGTTGCCGCACGCCTGTACACGTCCCCACAAACCTTGCGCCGAAGACTCAAGGAGGAGGGCAACAGCTGGCAGGATATCAAAGACTCTGTACGCCGAGATATGGCCGTATATCAGCTGAAGCAGCAGGAGACCGCAGTAGCGGAAATTGCCGAGCGACTCGGTTTTTCCGAGCCCAGCGCCTTTAATCGTGCATTTAAGAAGTGGACTGGCCTTGCTCCCGGAGCCTATCGCGAAAAGTTCCGTAACGACTAAATCCGTTTACATAAATGAACGCCCTCGCCGCCCACATAACAAACCCCGCAAAAATAAGCGGGGTTTGTTATCAGCGTTACGCCGGTCAATAGATATTTAATTACTGTAAATTCACTACCCGCACACTAATCCTTTCACTTTCTATCTGTTTGTGCTCTTTCTTCTCGGCTTCATCCTCCGGAACTTCCTTCGCGGATCCCATTCCAGTAGCAGTGATCCGATTGGCTGCAATTCCCTTCTGTAAGAGTATTTCCCGCACTACATTTGCGCGCTCCTGCGAAATTTCCTGTTCCTGGATTTCATTGCCCTGCCCTTTCACATGACCTTCAATAGCGATAGTGAGTTTGGGGTTTTCCTGCATAATTTTTGCAAGGGCATCAATATCCGGTGCGGAAGGATTCAATATCTTGGCCGAACGCCCTTCAAAGTTAACTCGCATCGGAAATTCCCGATCGGGGTCTCGAGAAAAACTTTTGAGGTAATCGCGCAGGTTACTGGAAAAATCATCCGGTCCGAGGCCTTCTTGGGCATTACCACCCACCAGAGGGGAATCTCCCACCGGTTCCGAGGGGGCCTCCATAAAAGCCTGCTCTTGTGAAGTCATGGAAGGCCCCTTCTCAGCCTCCTCTTGCTTGCCTTTATCCATACACATATTCAGTGCATAGAGCGCCACCAGCACAAGTAATAGTGGAAAAAACCAACTGCTAAAACTAACTGGCTTACGCTTTTCCCCATTTCCGTGCAGGGCCTCCTGGCGCGGTTCCTGGGGCTTGGCATGACCGTGAGTGATCAGTGATGCTCCCAGCTTGTTGAAGCTCGGTACATCCAGGGCTTTCAGCAGCGCATCGGGAATTTTGTCTTTGAGGAACTCCCGTTGACCAATCAGGAATGACGCGAGATCAGAGACATCCATTTTGTGCGCTTTAACCTGACCACTCAGTAGTGATGTAACAATAGGCAGAGCAAGCTTAAGCAATCGGCTACCATCGCCATTGGAAAGTGCTGTAGCAGCTATTTTTGTCACCTCATCAACACGAGTACCAAATACCTTTTGCAGCATTCCCCCGCCTGCTTGCAAAATGGCATCGAGCTTGCCCTTATCAGAAAAGTTTTCTGCCAGCGCTGACAGGTCCAGCGCCTCGCTATCGGTAACCATATTAAATAAATATCCCATGCCGGTTTTACTGCTGGCTTTATTCAGCATTCCGGCTAGGGAATATGCGAGTCCGGTATCTATTGCCGACTGGCTTTGCTCTGTTGGAAGGTCGAGTGCAGATGCCAGTGCACCAATACCCGAGGCACCCAGCTTACTCGCCGCCAGTTCCAGTAAATTTTCCGACATAGCCAAACCTCACTTATTTTCCTGCACCCAACTCATGGCTCATACAGATTTATCATTCCCAAATACTGTACAGCTCGGTGGCATATTTTCAGCTTTCAAAGGTTATAACGAATTGTCACCGTCAAGGGTTTCCCCTCTAAATTGCAGACTTATCTGCCAGCATCTATTGCCGACAAAATAAATTAAGCGCCTTTTTTGAGTGTATGGCAGCCCATTCACCGAGTTAGTTTGATTTGGAATAATTAATCGAAAATAAATTCACTTATCGAATTATCACGCCAGACACCACGTCATCGCCCCTGGCATCTTTCATCATTGCGCCTGCGACGCACACCACTAAGGTTATACCCGCAACCAAATAAAGAGAGGCCAAGACCGTGCCCACAGAAGCCTATATTTACGATTCGATTCGTACCCCCCGGGGAAAAGGAAAATCCAACGGAGCCCTGCACGAAGTTAAACCTGTCACCCTACTCACCGACTTACTCCGTGAATTGCAAAAACGCACTCAACTGGATACCGCCAAAGTCGATGACGTCGTCATGGGCTGTGTCACCGCGTTCGGCGATCAGGGGGCGAATATTGCCAAAGTGGCCGCCCTCGCTGCGCACTGGGACCAGGATATTGGTGGCGTCACCTTAAACCGCTTCTGTGCCTCCGGCGCCGAAGCGGTCAACTTGGCCGCAGCCAAGGTGCGCTCAGGCTGGGAGCATCTGATGGTGGCCGGTGGAGTGGAGTCCATGTCCCGCGTCCCTATGGGCAGTGACGGCGGCGCCTGGGCCAAGGACCCGGAAACCGCCATTGAAACCAGTTTTGTTCCCCAGGGCATCGGCGCTGACCTGATCGCCACGCTCGACGGATTCACTCGCGAGGATGTGGATAACTTTGCCCTGGAGTCCCAGCGCAAGGCTACAGCCGCCTGGAAACGGGGCGCCTTTGCCAATTCGATTATTCCGGTACGTGACAAAAATGGTCTGCTGATCCTGGACAGGGACCAGCTTGTGCGTCCGGATACCTCCCTAGAGGGACTGGCAAACCTGAACCCTTCCTTTGCCGGCATAGGTGACCTGTGTTTCGACAGCATCGCCATTTCCCGCTACCCACAAGTGGAAACCATTGAGCATGTGCACACCGCCGGCAATTCCTCAGGCATTGTCGATGGCGCTGCCGCGATCCTGATTGGCAGTGAACAGGCGGGCCGCGACCTGGGGCTAACACCCCGCGCACGCATTATCTCTGCCGCCGTGGTCGGCACGGAACCTACCATCATGCTGACCGGACCCGCCCCAGCTACGCGCAAGGCCCTGAAAGTCGCCGGTCTCACTGCTCAGGACATCGACCTGTACGAAGTAAACGAGGCCTTTGCGTCGGTGGTACTGCGCTTCCAGCACGAACTGGATATCGACCCACAGAAGCTCAACGTAAATGGCGGCTCAATCGCCATGGGACACCCTCTGGGAGCCACCGGGGCCATGCTGATTGGCACGGTACTGGATGAGCTGGAACAGCGACAACAGCGCTACGGCCTCGTCACCCTGTGTGTAGGTGGCGGCATGGGCGTGGCAACCATTATTGAACGGGTGTAGGGGGACAAATCATGAAATCTATTCGCCTCGAAAAAGACAGTGACAACATCGTCCACCTGATCATGGACAACCCCAATGCCTCGGCAAATGTAATGGACAAGGACTTTACCGACTCCCTGCAGGCCGTGGTGGAAAAACTTCAACAGCAGGACTACACCGGTATTATTGTGCGCTCGGCCAAAAAAACATTTTTTGCCGGCGGCGATCTCAAGTCCTTATACGCAGCCAAAAAAAGCGATGCCGAAACATTTTTTGCCTCGTGTGAATCTTTCAAGGCTCAGCTGCGCTGGCTGGAGACCCAGGGCAAACCGGTCGTGGCGGCAATTAACGGTACCGCACTGGGCGGAGGTTGGGAAATTGCCCTCGGCTGCCATCAGCGCATCGCCCTGGATGACAGCTCGGTAAAAATTGGCTTACCCGAAGTCACCCTAGGGCTGTTGCCTGGCGGTGGTGGTTGTATACGCATGCCGCGGCTGCTGGGTATCCAGAATGCCCTGCCTTTCCTGCTTGAGGGCAAACAGGTACGTGTAAAACAGGCTTTAGAAGCGGGCCTGATTCACCAAACTGCCAATGACATGGATGACTTGCTCAACAAAGCGCGGGCCTATATCCAAGCCAATAATGACTCCCAGGTTTTACAGCCTTGGGACCAACCCGATTATCGTATGCCTGGGGGGGATGCCAAGAACCCTAAAAACGCCCAGCTGCTGATGATCGCAACTGCCATGTTGGAAAAGAAAACCCGCGGCTGCCTGCCGGCTCCTGAAGCAATTTTGGCTACCGTGGTGGAAGGTGCGCAAGTGGATTTCGAAACGGCCACACGCATAGAATCCCGTCACTTTGTCGAGCTAACCTGCGGTCAGGTAGCCAAGAATATGATCGGCACCTTCTGGTTTGCCCTCAATGACCTAAAAGCCGGTGCCTCCCTACCTCAGGCCGCACGCAACCTGGAAACCCAGCCAATACGCAAGATCGGAATTCTTGGTGCGGGCATGATGGGCTCAGCGATTGCCTACGCCTGTGCCAGTAAAGGGGTTGAGGTGGTCCTAAAAGATGTCTCTATGGAGGCCGCGTTGAACGGTAAGGGCTATGCGGAAAAGTCCCTGCAAAAACGCCTGCAGCGCGGTCGCACAGATGAAGCCCGCATGCAGACAATTCTATCCAGAATTCTACCCACAGACAGTGCTGCTGAGCTTGCAGGTTGCGAATTGGTCATTGAGGCGGTATTTGAGGACCGGGAGCTAAAAGCCAGTGTCACCAGTGAGGCCGAAGAGCAATTGAGCGACGGCGCAATTTTTGCATCCAATACCTCAACCCTACCTATTACTGGTCTGGCAAAGTCATCATCGCGACCAAAAAACTTTATCGGCATGCACTTTTTTTCCCCCGCCGACAAAATGCCCCTGGTAGAAATCATCTGCGGTGAGGAAACCAGCGAAGAAACCCTTGCTCAGGCCTTCTCCTTTGTACTGCAAATCGGCAAGACACCCATTGTCGTCAATGACAGCCGCGGCTTTTTCACCTCAAGGGTATTCGGATGCTTTACCAATGAAGGCATCGGCATGCTTAGTGAGGGAGTTAATCCCGCCACTATCGAGAATGCCGCCTCCCTGGCCGGATTCCCAGTGGGTCCCTTGGCGGTCAGCGATGAAGTTTCCCTGGCTTTAATGGCAAGAATTCGTCAACAGACGATTAATGATTTACAAAAGGAGGGGAAAAAAGCGTCCACGCATCCTGCTGAATCGGCAATTGACCACATGCTGGAGCTGGGGCGCGCTGGTAAAGCCGCCGGAGGTGGTTTTTACTCCTACCCTGAAGGCGGCAAAAAGCATCTATGGCAGGGACTAGGGCAGGAGTTTCCACTTACCGAGCAACCATCGGTTGAGGATGTCAAAGAGCGCCTACTGTTTATCATGGCCATAGAGAGTTTGCGTTGTTATGAAGAGAAAGTACTACGCAGTGTGCGGGATGCGAATATTGGTTCTATTTTTGGTATCGGCTTCCCGCCCTGGACCGGCGGCGCTCTGCAGTACATCAACCAATATGGCGTAACGAAATTCGCACAACGCGCTCAGCAGCTTGCTCGGTCCTATGGAGAAAGGTTCACCCCACCGACGATATTGATCACGCTGGCGGAGTCCAGGCAGAACCTGGAGGATGAAGAGTAAATCCTGGATAAAAAGCTTCATTAATCTCGTCACACATTAAGTCGCGGGATTATTAACCTAGCAAACTGACAGGTATGGGATTATTGCGGCACAAGGAAGTGCCGGCGTCGGCCACAGGCCGGCTCAAGCTCGTGAGATACCAGTGAACTTCCATTTCTAAGCCAGTTTTTCACAGGTAACAATGAAAGAGATGGGGGGTCACCTATTTCATTACTAAATCAATAACAGCTCGATAACCAAATTTCGCCAATCAAAAAAAGAATAAACAAACGATTTTTGTGCTGAATCTGACAGTTATAGCGCGCATACTATTATCAGAAGTTCCAGATCATAATGAATAATGATGGAGTAACAGATGATACCAAGAACTGTTTATAGTGAAGAGCATGAGCGCTTTCGCGACACAGTACGTAAATTCCTCGAAAATGAAGCTGCCCCTTATCACAGCCAGTGGGAAAAAGACGGGCAGGTTGATCGCGCGCTGTGGAATAAAGCTGGAGAAATGGGCTTCCTCTGCCCACAGATACCCGAAGCTTATGGTGGCCTGGAACTGGACTATGGCTACAACGCTATAATTGACGAAGAAGTTGCCCATGCCGGTCTCTCAGGCATCGGGTGGGGTCTCCACTCCAATATAGCCGTGCCTTATATCATCAAATACGGTACAGAGGAACAAAAGAGAAAGTATCTGCCTAAGTGTATCAGCGGCGAAATCGTCACCGCCATTGCCATGACTGAGCCCGGCACCGGTTCCGATCTTCAAGGGATAAGAACCACTGCCATCAAACAGGGGGAGCACTACCTGCTTAATGGCTCCAAAACTTTTATTACCAATGGCCAGCATGCCGATGTGGTGATTGTCGTAGCCAAAACAGATCCCAATGAAGGGGCATCTGGAGTAAGCCTATTGTTGGTGGATGCCAACTCCCCCGGCTTTAAGAGGGGCACCAATTTGGAAAAAATTGGGCTGAAAGCTCAGGATACTTCGGAGCTTTTCTTCGATGATGTAAAAGTACCGGTAGAGAACTTACTCGGCGCAGAGGGCCAGGGCTTTATTTACTTGATGCAGGAACTGCCTCAAGAACGCCTCAGTGTCGCCATCTTCGCAGTAGCCAATGCTGAAGCTGCCCTACAGTGGACTCTCGACTATGTACGGGAACGCAAGGCCTTCGGCAAACCCATCTCCGCTTTCCAAAACACCCAGTTTAAACTTGCTGAGCTTGATAGTGAGCTCACCGCCCTTCGGGTTTTTGTAGACCGCTGCCTTGAGCTGCACTATGAGAAAAAACTTGATGTCGCCACAGCTGCAAAAGCCAAACTCCTCAGTACCGACTTTCAATGCAAGCTCCTGGATGAATGTGTCCAACTGCACGGAGGTTTTGGCTACATGTGGGAATATCCAATTGCCCGCGCCTGGGCCGATGCCCGTGTCCAGCGTATTTATGCCGGCACCAATGAAATTATGAAGTTGATCATCTCTCGCGAACTGCTTCGGGAGAGGTAACCCATTGAGCCAGCAACCAACCAGGTTGCTGGCTCAGCTACACATCCGGCAGAACTAGTTCAGAACCTATCCTTAAGACCAATACACAGCCAGCAGATCTTATGCAAAATAATAAAGGTCCACTCCATGGGCTCAAAATTCTTGACTTTACCACCCTCTTGCCAGGCCCATATGCCACAATGCTATTGGCGGATTTGGGTGCCGAAATCCTGCGTATCGAATCACCAACTCGCCCGGACATGCTGCGCTATTCCCCCCCCATGGTTGACGGCGAGGAGACTATCTCCGCTGCCCATGCCACAATTAACCGTAACAAAAAATCCCTGGCATTAGACCTTAAAAGCCCCAAGGCAAAAGACATTATTCAGCGCCTTCTGCATAATTACGATATTGTCATTGAGCAATTCAGGCCCGGCGTCATGGACAAGCTGGGAATAGGTTATCAGTCACTTCAGGTTCTACGGCCGGATATTATTTATTGTTCCATCACCGGCTATGGACAAAATGGTCCACTCAAACAACGCGCCGGCCATGATATTAACTACCTGGCACTCTCTGGCCTCGCAAGTTATTCAGGGCGAGACCGCAGTGGCCCCAGCCTCAGCGGCACACAGATTGCCGACATCGCAGGTGGCTCACATCATGCGGTAATGGCTATACTCGCCGCCGTATATAAGCGTCAGCAATCAGGTACTGGAACATACATCGATATCAGCATGACCGACTGCGCTTTCGCCTTGAATGCAATATGTGGGGCAAATTCCCTGGCGAAACATCAAGATCCTCAGTTGGAAAAGGAATTTCTCAACGGAGGTAGCTACTATGACTACTATCGCACCAAAGATAATCGCTATTTGGCGGTGGGCAGCCTGGAACCTCAATTTGCAGAGAGGTTTTTTCAGTGCATCGATCATCCCGAGTGGATAAATCGCGTGCTTGCTGCCGATGATCAGAATTCTCTAAAACAAGATATAGCCACAGTTATACGCGAACGGAATTTTCAGGACTGGAATATAATTTTTGAAAGCAATGATGCCTGCGTAGAACCCGTGCTCAATTTCAATGAAGCGGCTGAAAGCGCACAAATCCAAGAGCGGGAAATGCTATGTTTGGCGATTACACCTAATGGAAATAAGATCACGCAGATAAATAGCCCTTTTTATTTTGACGGTCAAAAAAACCTAGAGCACACAGCTGGTTCTACCCTTGGTGAACACAGCCACTCTGTCCTGCAATCCCTGGGATACAGCCCATCTGAGATTGAAAAAATAATTACTTTTAATTAGTATCTGCTATTTTTATGCAACCCTAAAAAAAACCGTTTTCCTCACCTGCAAACCATGGATCTGGGATTATCTGAAATCATACTCTATGAAGAAGAGCTGGGAATCAGTACAGATAATAGTAAGCTCATTTATAATCTTATTTGTTGGTAACTGTCACAGAAAGTACTCGCCAAATACAAATTTGCTACTAAGTTCTAACATGGTGTAGGATCCAACATCTGTACATGAACTCCAATGTGGGATTTACCTTATCATTTGGGTATGCCACTGTAGAATAATAATCATACTACTGGGTCAGAAGGAAGGAATACACTGCACTCGAGACGCGCTGTGAATACATCCCTGTAAGCTTGTAATCGGCATCCATGCCCCATACGGTCCCGAGCGCTGCGCATTCTTTCCTTCCCCCCTTTTTTAGTAGGTATCTGTTTTTTATGAAAAATCCGTTTTGGCGATTTATCGCTGCCCGAAAGGCAATTTTTCGCAGATCTTCATATCTTCAAGTAACTGGCTGGCTAGAATCCTTTAAGCGAGGTTACCCCTGTGACGCAGAGGGCAGTGCATTACCGTGGATGAATTATCCAGTCATAGGATTTCTGCAGGAGCGCCTGAGTAAGGATCTAACCGTCTTTGAGTTTGGCAGCGGGTTTTCAACGCGATTCTATGCAGAGCGTACAGCCTCGGTACAAAGTGTAGAAGATAATCCAAAGTGGTTTGAAATAATGACAAAGCAATTGCCTCAAAATGCCAACATAGCATTTCAGGCAGCGGACAAAGATGGTGAATATTGTCGTGCAATCAAAAATCTTGACAAAAAGTTTCAACTGATAGTCGTGGATGGGCGAGACCGGGTCAACTGTTTTAAACAAAGCCTTTCATGTTTAACCGATGATGGTGTCATTTTACTAGATGATTCAACACGTGAAAAATATGGTCCGGCTATCACCCTTGGCGAGGCCGCAGGGTTTAAAGTATTACATTTCGAAGGAATGAAACCTACTGCAACCGGATTGCATCGAACCAGTCTATTTTACAAACCAGGAAATTGCCTTAACTTATAATAAAAAACTGCTCTATATCTGAGCTTAGATTATGAAATAGCTTTTAATCCAGCAATTAAGCCTCTCCAGGTAAGATGAGCGTACTTCTAGTACGAAACTGGATCAATGCTTCCTCATTTTTACCGGGGAGGCAATAGAATTTAATATCTGATCGCTTTCGAACGGCACGCCAGTGGAATCAGAATACCTGGTCAGCATATTAAACCAACTCAAAAGAAATATAGCGCGGCAAGTCATATCATAAGAACCATAGTGCTCCACAAAAGCATGAACTGAACTCTCTGTCATCTTTGCATCGTTAGTGATCTCGTCACATGCTACACAAAGTGTCCGGTGCCAGGAATTCAGCGAGGTGATATTCTCAGAAAGTACTATATTAACAATTTCCTGTGGCAGAGTAGCCGTTTTTCGGTGAAAATTGATCTCATATTGGGAATCATTACCTTTGCAGATTCGATAAAGCATGATCTCACGATCATCATCCGGTAAGTAATCATTGCTAAATAATGCCGAGATCACTGAATATATCTCTGGAGCAATCCCCGTTCTTGCTAACATCAGCGCAATATTTACCGGCGGTAGTCCACCCAGCAACTTCTGTGTCTTGCTGTCAAATTCCTGAATCGAAGCTAAAGGTATCCTGCTCATGACCTCTCCAGTTATGACTGTCTAGACACACCTTTTACCGATCGACTGAAACTTTCAGCCTAGAGTTTAGATGAGTTTTTAAACTTGGTGCTCTCACCGCTTAATTACAACTATCAAATCCATTAAGCATCCAGCCAGATTTTTAAAAATACCTCCGACGAACAACTCAATCTTCATGAGCAACTCTTGCACCCTACCTCATTATTGATTAAGCTTCACCCCTGCAATCCATATCAATGGCCTGGATAAATTAATGAGTTTCAGGCATTTTCAGTTGGAGCCTTTTACGCCAATGAACTAAACCCTGCATGACACTGGAAATAAATCCGCTCTCTTGGGTGGAACTGTTTATCCTGTGCAGGTGGCGTAATTCCATTGAATAAAATCACTTCTCCGTAAAGACTCTACGCCGCCCGCTCCGTTTAACGGAGGGCTATATGCCAGCTATTTGTACTCTTGAAAACTTCTCTCTAGCAATTGGGGACACACTACTCTTTAACCGAATAAACTCAGAATTACCAACAGGCATCACCGGACTGGTTGCACCCAATGGCTGGGGAAAGTCCACTTTATTAAAGGCGCTCTCTGGCCAGACAATAACCGAGACCGGCCGAATTATTTGGAGCAAACCCCATTTTTTAGTTAAGCAATTTCAGGATATAGAAAATTTAAGGGTCGCCGACTGTCTGAAACACGGTGAACTCTACAGCGTATTCTATCGTATCGAACAAGGCCTCTCAGCAGAGGAAGATCTAGTTGCAGTTGCTGATAACTGGCACTTACCCGCCACCTGGAAACGCCAGTTAAAATCCGCAGACATTCAAGCCTCCCTGGATACACCAATCAATAAGCTGAGTGGTGGCCAGAGGGCACGGCTAACTCTCTCTACTGCATTTGCCTATCCAGATCACTACCTTCTTTTGGATGAGTCCAATAACTGTCTGGATCGGGAGGGGCGGGAATGGCTTAAAAATAGATTAATACAACATCCAGGTGGAGCTTTAATAGCTAGCCATGACAGGCAGTTATTAGAAAATGTGAATCAGATATTGGAAATAAATCAGCAGAAATTACGACTATACGGAAGTGGATACAGCGACTACCAGCATCAACGGAACGCTGAGCAAGCAGTATTATCACAAAGAATAGAAGCAAATCGTAAAGAATTAAAAAAATTAAATGAACTTAAGCAACAGACCCTTCATAAGACCACAATGAGACAGCATCAGGGAGAACGTCGGCGCAGCTCTCAGAGCAAATCACTGGTAGATGCGCAAAAAGACCGTGCAGGGCAGAACCTTGGCAGAATAAAACGTGAACTTGATCGACGCCAGTCACAGCTAGAGAACACACAAAAGCATTTCCAAGAGCTATCCAAGAAGAGGAATCAAAAATTAACACCACAAAAGCTCAATATCATTCCTGGTTTTTTACATGGGACCATACGATTACATCTTGAGAATTTATGCCTTCCCTTTGGAAAACATCGAGCACCCATATCCATGACTCTACATAGTGGAGATCGCTGGCATGTCACTGGTGGAAACGGATACGGCAAATCTACCTTGTTGAAAATTATCGCAGGCCAACTGGAGGCGCAAGCGGGGGTTTGCCAACGCTTTGGGAGTTATTGCTATTTGGACCAGGATCTTAGCATTTTCAACAAAGATCTATCTGCTCTCGACAACCTGATTCAACGCTTCCCCGGAAGTAGAGAGTTGGAGTGGCGCACAGCAATGGGGAGTATGCGCCTAAGAGGTGATATGGCATTGCGCCCTATCAGACTCTTAAGTGGTGGAGAACGCCTTAAAGTAGCCCTTCTTGCAGCTACACATGGCAACCCAGCTGCAGATCTGCTACTACTGGACGAACCAGAAAATCATTTGGATCTGGATTCCCGCCAGTTACTGGAGAGAGCTCTTAGGGACTTTCCTGGTACCTTTCTGATAGCCTCACATGATCCGGCTTTTATCGAAGCTATAGGCGTCAATGGACAGCTAAAACTTGAATAACTAAGGATAACTCTCAGACAAGGGTACTATCAGTGAAGACACTTCGTCTGATTCTAGGGGACCAACTCAATCACAAACACTCTTGGTATCGTGATGACAGCGATGAGATCGTTTACTTTATCGCCGAAATGCGCCAGGAGACAGACTATGTTGTTCACCATATTCAAAAAGTGGTGGCATTCTTCGAAGCCATGCAGGAGTTTGCCACATGGCTTAAGTTACGCAATAAGAAGGTCATCCACTTTAAGTTAGATGACAAGGAGAACAGGCAGGACCTCGCGGAAAATATCAAATACTTGGTCAGTAAATTCAGCTTTGAAAGATTTGAATATCTGTTACCGGATGAACATCGACTGGATCAACAGTTAAAAAAACTGTGCCGAGAAATGGCAATAGATCACCAGGCTCATGATACAGAGCACTTCCTAACCAATAGAGAGGAACTATCGAATTTTTTCCAAGATAAGAAGATTCTTATAATGGAAAACTTCTACCGCCATATGCGTAGAAAATATAAAATTTTAATGAATAGCAACGACGGACCTGAAGGAGGTAAGTGGAACCATGACCAAGATAATCGCAAAAAATGGAAAAGCGATATAAAAGCTCCCCACCAATATCTATTTCGTAAAGATATTTCTAATACATTTAATCGCATTCAAAAAGCAAATATAGAGACAATTGGAAGAATTGATCCGCAACGCTTTCCTTGGCCAACCAATCGAAAAGACAGCCTTAAACTACTTCACCATTTTTGCACAAATCTGCTCCCGCATTTTGGTGATTTTCAAGATGCTATGGACCCCAGCGAGGCTTACCTTTTCCACAGTCGACTTAGCTTTTCCCTCAACTGCAAACTACTTAGCCCTCTGGAAGTGATAAAAGCTGTTATCAACCAATGGGAATCTAATAAAAAATGCATTCGCATTAACCAAGTTGAGGGTTTTGTACGGCAAATATTAGGCTGGCGTGAATATATGCGTGGAATCTACTGGAGAGAGATGCCGGCGTATGGCAAACAAAACAAGTTGCACAATAAAAACCCACTACCCTCATTCTATTGGACCGCAAAAACGGAGATGAACTGCCTCCAACAGACCATCAAAAATAGCTTGGAACATGCCTATGCCCACCATATCCAACGTCTGATGATTACTGGAAACTTTGCTCTACTTACCCAAACTGATCCCGATCAGGTAGAAGCTTGGTATCTGGGTATTTACATTGATGCCATACAATGGGTGGAAATGCCTAACACAAGGGGCATGAGCCAATTTTCTGACGGTGGCCTGGTTGCTACCAAACCTTATATCAGCAGTGGGGCTTACATTAATAAAATGAGTAATTATTGCAATGACTGTCGATATAAAGTTAAGGAAAGAATTGGAGACGATGCCTGTCCCTTCAATAGTCTTTACTGGAACTTTCTCGCAGAAAAGCGTAATTACTTTAACAATAATCCGAGGCTAGCCATGATGCTGAGCTTGCTGGATAAAATTGAAAAGAGGGAATTAAAAGATATAAAAAAAAGAGCTGTTAGCCTTATTCGCACTTTGAAAGACCGAAAAAAATAAGCATCCTCCAGCGCTGGGCATCCATGCCCGAAGCTCATTTAATGTGGGTAACTGAGTTCTTTTATTTAAACATCAACTCGGGGTTCACCATGGTCTTCATTTCCAAGACATTACCATTTGGATCTTCGATGAAGAAGGTCTCCTGTTCGTATTCATTTCCAACAAAGCGGCGGTAAGGCTTGTCCAGGTATTCGAGTCCTGCAGCCTCGATACGGGCTTTGAGGGCCTGGAATTCATCATCAGGGAGATGGATACCAAAATGAGGGACAGCAACCTCACCCATATCCACCTTGTGGCGCACATTGGGTAATTTTTCTTCACTCTGATGTAATGTCAGCTCATTGCCCCAAAAGTCGATGTCTACCCAGCGACCCTTTTCGCTATTACCAGTTTTACAACCCAATACATCACAGTAAAATTTCTTTGCAGTTTCCAGGTCACCTGCAGGAATCGCAAGATGCAGACAATTCGATTTCATATAGCCTCCCACCACTGATTGCTCCTCACTCCCCAAAGTAGACACTGGACAGTCACCAGCCAATACCGAGGAGTTAAGTTGCTTGATCAATCGGTATACACATTGAGGGTCGACCGACCCATTTATTATTTATTCAGCCTCGCGGCTCACTCTGTGAAGCCCCGAAGCATGTTGAAATTTCAAGAAGTTACCGGCCATTTTCCCTTCTACCGTAAATACTATTTCTATTTATAAGGAACAGCATCTACGCCTCCCACCTAATGCTCAAAAAGCCATAGGATCTAAATCCAGGTCACCACTGGTCAGCAGACTTTGAAATATCCTCCTAATCAAGGTAGTTAGTTTAACATAAATGTTTTACTAAATTACTGGCAGAGCTCACAGGAAGGACTGGAATGAAGAACTGACTCGTGAGTTTACTAATTCTTAATTCCCGGAAATGAAATAGATGAATCCTCACCGATTTCAGTGTCGCCGCTGAAATACTGCCGCAGATACGCTTATCTGCTGATTTTACACCGGCTCAAACCAGACTATGGTCGACTGAAGCATATCCTTGCGCGGCATTAACCCGCTAGCTTACTGGCCCGCCTGTTTAAGAAAATGCGCCATCCGCTGACCGTGCGATGATTGAAGGAATCCTATTTAGCTAATCGTGCCCTTATTTAGCCATCCAGTAACCCGCAATCAAACCACGGTATTTTGGTGCCAGCACTAAGAGAAACTCCCAAGTTACGACTGATTGGCCACCACAATCCCAGCCGAAGTAACTTCTACCACTGGGGTATTAGACCATTCCTTCATTAGACCTATTTCCCAGTCCCAAACCGTAAAAATTGCAAAAGGTAAAAATATTTTTCTTTTAGAGAATCCACTGGTACAACATTGCTTTCACCCTTATTTAAGAAGCGCGATTGCTGAAAAAAAATACTGGAAAACAGGCCGTAAACTCTGGTACATTCCGCGACTATTTTTTAACCAACTCTGCCGACCGGAATGTCGGCCGCCAGTGCGGTCTCCGCCTGTCGCCGTACCAGAGGTAATAGAATGAAACCAACCAAGCCCCTGCTACTCATGGCCACCGGCCTGCTGTCTACAGCTGTCCAAGCTGAAATGACCTGGAGTGACAACAGCCTGAGCCTGCTGTACGGCAGCGATTATGAGGTTAACTACAGCCTTAGCACTGATGACTCCGAACGCTCTGTAGTCACTTTCGAACACGCCAGTGGTCACAGCTGGGGCGACCTGTTTATCTTTGCTGACTACCTGGACTCAGAAGACGGCTCGAAGGAACTTTATTCTGAAATTTCACCCCGCCTGAGCCTGGGGAAGCTCAGCAATCGTGAGTTAGCTTGGGGGCCCATGACCGACGTACTAGTGGCTACCACCGTTGAGCTGGGCAATATGGATGACCCGGATGGCCTCACAGCTACGGGCCCACATTTTACGAATATCCTGACAGGTGTTGGTTTAGATCTCGCAGTGCCGGGCTTTTCCTTTGTTCAGGTCAATGCCTACCACCGAGACAATGACGACAAAGCCAGCAATGAGCAGCTGACCCTGGTTTGGGCCATGCCGTTTACCTTGGGCAGTGCCAGCTTCGTTTACGATGGCTTTATCGATTGGACCAGCGCTTCTGAAGACACACACCCAAGTATGAACTTCACCTCCCAGCTCAAGTGGGATGTAGGCTCTAACTGGGGAGAGCCCAAGGCCCTGTATGCCGGTATTGAGTATGTACATTGGAATGACAAGTTTGGAATTAAAGATGGCTCCTTCGGAGTTGATTCCAATGAGCGCAACGTAAACCTGCTAGTAAAGTACCACTTCTGATATGAAACCCACTGATATCCAAACATCAGCAACCGCTGGGACTGGCATTTCTCCGGCAGGAGCCAATGCCTCCCTGCTGGAAAAGCTGTTTAAGTTGTCCGAGCGTCAAACGAATGTTCGTCGGGAAGTGATTGCCGGCGTTACTACATTCCTGACCATGGCTTACATCATTTTTGTAAACCCCAATATCCTCGCTGCAGCCGGCATGGACAAGGGCGCCGTGTTTATGGCGACCTGCCTCGCAGCGGCAATCGGCTGCCTGGTAATGGGTCTCTACGCCAACTATCCAATAGCTTTGGCACCGGGTATGGGCCTCAACGCTTTTTTTGCCTATGTGGTTGTGGGCGAGATGGGTTATAGCTGGCAGGTGGCCCTGGGTGCAGTGTTTATATCCGGTGTGATATTCCTATTGCTCAGTATCTTTAAGCTGCGGGAGTGGATTATCGACAGTATCCCGCTATCTCTGCGGCAATCATTAGCCGCCGGCATCGGCTTGTTCCTGGCAATTATTGCTCTGAAGAGCGCCGGTATTGTGGTAGCCAGCCCGGCCACTCTGGTAACACTGGGTGACCTTAAGTCCATTGAAGCCATGCTGGCAGCCCTGGGCTTCTTTATTATTGTGGCCCTGTCCTACCGCCGTATGCTCGGCTCTGTGATGATCGGTATTCTCGCGGTCACTGTTATCGCCCTGGCAATCGGCAAGGTAGAGTACTCTGGTCTGGTAGCCGCTCCCCCAAGCTTGGCTCCCACTTACCTTGAGCTGGATATTGCCGGTGCCTTTGAAATTGGTATGATCAGCGTAATCTTCGCCTTCCTATTCGTGGACCTGTTCGATACCGCTGGCACCTTGCTGAGTGTTTCCGACCGCGCCAAGCTACTGGACAAGAATGGCAAGCTGCCGGGCATGGGTAAAGCCCTGATGGCTGATAGCTCTGCGTCCGTAGTTGGCTCCGTTCTGGGTTCCTCCACCACCACCTGTTATGTGGAAAGCACCGCGGGTATTACCGCCGGTGGACGCACCGGCCTGACCGCGGTGGTTTGTGCCGGCCTATTCCTATTGGCAATTTTCTTCTCCCCATTGATCGGTATGGTTCCCGCTTACGCAACCGCAGGTGCCCTACTGTATGTTGGGGTATTGATGACCTCCGGCATGTCCTCCATCGACTGGGATGACATCACAGAAGCCGCCCCAGCGGTGATTGCAGCGGTTATGATGCCACTGTCTTTCTCTATCGCTCACGGCATTGCATTGGGTTTTATTGCCTACGCGGTCATCAAAACACTGAGCGGGCGCAGCAAAGACGTCAGTATCAGTGTCTACGTGTTAGCGGCACTCTTTATTGCCAAGTTCGCCTTTTTCTGAGGGGTACATTGATGAAAAAGCATTTTATCAGCGCACAGCAACTCTTGACGGATTCCTACGCGCTTGCGGAACAAATCTATCAGAGCGGCTTCCGCCCCAACTACATTGTCGGTGTTTGGCGTGGCGGCGCTCCGGTAGGTATCGCGGTACAGGAGTTGCTGCATGTAATGGGTGTGGATGCGGACCATATCGCAATCCGGACTTCGTCCTACCTCGGGATCGGCGAACGTGATAAGAAAGTTCGCGTACATGGACTGAACTACCTGATCAAACGCCTGGAGTCTCATGATTCCCTGCTGATCGTGGACGACGTACACGATTCCGGCCTGAGTATAGAGCAGACCATTGAAGATCTGCGTGCAGCCTGTAAGAAGAACACGCCTGAAATTCGCATTGCCACCCCTTACTACAAGCCGAAAAACAATAAAGCAAAGCGTGTACCGGATTACTTTATCCACAAGACTGAAGAGTGGCTGGTATTCCCACACGAAATCGATGGCCTCTCACGGGAAGAAATCCTGGAAAACAAGCCAGAGCTGGCGCCCTATGTAGACCGGATTGCCACTGCCGTTTAATTGTGGCTCCAACCGGGGGCTCTGGCCCCCGATATCCCCTCGCAAACCATACCTAGCCCCCCAGGCCCCGATACAGCCAGCCTCCCTCTTGCTAAATACACCAGCCTCGCCTTTTCGATACTCCAAAGCTTTCTTAATAGCGCCGGCTTATGAAACTAAAGTTGGTTTCAACTAATTTATTAAATAGCAAAGTTGGTCCAGAATAAAATCCTTAGATTCAAGTGTCGGAAAATAAAAATGAACGACAAACTTGCAGGGCTATCTCAGGCACAGCTAGATACCCACTGGATGCCATATACAGGTAACCGACAATTCAAACGAGATCCCCGCATCATCACAGCTGCCAAAGGCTGCTACTACACCAGTGCAGATGGCCGCCAGATATTCGATGGTCTTTCGGGGCTGTGGAACTGTGGTGCCGGTCACAATCGCCGCGAAATCGCCGAAGCCATCAAACAACAACTAATTACTCTCGACTATGCCCCCGCGTTCCAGTTTGCTCACCCAAAGTCCTTCGAGCTGGCTGAGCGAATCACACACTTTATGCCGGCAGGGCTCAACCGCATTTTTTTTACGAATTCCGGTTCTGAATCTACAGAAACCTCCCTAAAAATCGCCCGAGCCTATTGGCGCAAAAGAGGTTTACCGGGAAAGACCAAACTGATCGGCCGCATAAATGGCTATCATGGTGTGAATTTTGGTGGAATTAGTGTTGGCGGCATAGGTGCCAACCGATCATTATTCGGTCCCGCGCTCGATGCTGATCATTTATCCCATACGCTATTGCCAGAAAACCGCTTTTGCCAAGGACAGCCTCAACAGGGCGCCCACTTGGCCAACGAGCTACTCGAATTAATTGCCCTACACGATCCCAACAATATTGCGGCTGTAATCGTTGAGCCCATGGCCGGCTCTGCCGGCGTACTGCCTCCGCCGGAAGGCTACTTGCAGCGACTCCGCGAGATCTGTGACCAACACCAAATATTGTTGATATTTGACGAGGTGATTACCGCTTTTGGCAGAATGGGAACGGCTTCCGGGGCAGAACTCTTTGGCGTAGTACCGGATATTCTCAATACCGCCAAGCAACTTACCAATGGCAACATACCCATGGGCGCGGTGGCAGTTCGCCAGGGAATCTATGACACCTTTATGGAACAAGGAGGTCCCGACTACCAACTCGAGCTTGCCCATGGTTACACCTACTCGGCCCATCCAGTGGCCTGTGCTGCAGCGCTGGCTACCATCAGCATCCTGGAGCAGGAAAACCTGTTCCAGCGCGCATCGGAACTCGCTTACGTATTGGAGGAAACCATTCATCAATTAAGGGGCTTGGCATTAATTAGCGATATTCGAAACTGCGGTTTGGCAGCAGGCTTGACTATTGAATCCGCTCCAGGCGAACCACTGCTGCGCCCCTTTCGCATTGCCATGAAAATGTGGAATAAGGGGTTTTATATTCGTTACGGCGGCGACACCGTTCAGTTGGGGATGCCGTTTATTTCAACTAGCGAAGAAATCGATGGCTTAGTCAATGCCCTTGCCGAGTCTATCCTCGAGGTAGCCAATGGTCAGTAACTGCCATACTGTTTCACTAACCCAAACAACGGCCCGTCGCACAAGCACAACATTTCAACGCAAAACTCAGCTTGCTGGACTAGTCAATGACACCCTAAAAGGGAAACAGCGGTTCAAGCCAACATTAATCATGGCACTATAGAATCACCACTGACTATAACAGCAAGCGTTGTATCAAGATAAGGCTAACCCTGCTAGAGTAGCACCAAGGCTAATCTCAACACTATTTGACGTAGTCTCTCAAGATGCCCCAATACGGCAGCGTAATACTTTTCTCGCAAGGGCCGTCATAAGGGAATTCCGGCCCTTTTTAATTATTAAGCTATAAATCGGACAGGCATAGCTGAAATGAAATAAAAACAACCCATACAAAAGCAACCATCAATGAGAGGTTCAATGTCGCGCCCATTTAGGAGTTTACTTTTTCTGGCCACCTTGCTAATAATAAATTCACGTCAGTCCATTGAAAATTCTTACAATTACCGTTCTGCTTCGCACTTGAAAACGTATTCCCTCGGTGAAGGGCTTATCGTTATTGATGATTGCCCAATTCAAAATTAAGCAAAAAGTGAACAAGTAAATTTCATTCATTATTCCGTATATCACAACACTTGACTTAGAAAGACAAAGACTACCTGAAATGGAAATATCAGTACAAAAAGACGATCTCTCTGACGGCTCCATTAGTAAACTTCTGGAATCCCACTTGCAAGAAATGTATCAACACTCTCCTCCAAGTAGCGTTCATGCCTTGCCCCCACAAGAGCTGAAGAATTCAAAGATCACCTTCTGGGGTGCGAGGATCAATGGAGTTTTGGTAGGGTGTGGCGCTCTCAAGGAAATCTCACCAACTCTTGGAGAGATTAAATCTATGAAAACCAACAGGACATTTCTACGCAAAGGCATTGCCAGAAAAATACTTGAAAAAATCCTGGAAGAAGCCAAGTCTCGTAAATATCGAGAAGTAAAATTAGAAACGGGTAGCAGTGACGTCTTCGCTCCCGCAGTCTCATTATATCGACAATATGATTTTGAAAAGTGCGGGCCTTTCAGTAACTATAAAGAAGATATTTATAGCCTATTTTTTTCCAAAAGACTGTAAATCGTCACCATTTCCTCACACTTCTAGAGGAGCACCCAAAGATCATGACGTTATCCAGAAGGGATTTTTTGAAATTCATAGGGCTGCCACCTATTTTTCTCAGTGGAGTAACCACAAAAGCAGAGTTCAAACCGAGGAAACCGCAGCTGACCTTAAAAAATTTACCTGCTATGGGGATATCAACTCAGGAAATATACCCTGCGGCCTTCAGCAATGAAATTTACGTAGCCGGAGGCTTTGTTCCATCCGCCACCCCAATTTTCTACGGTCTTTCCTCATCAAAACATAGTTATATTTATTCACCTAAGGCAAACATTTGGAGAAAAGGCCCAGAACTTCCAAAACCCAGACACCACCTTGGAATGGCCAGCAATTCCCACTATTTGTATGGTATTGGCGATTTCTATGGAGAAAAGGGCAAGGCTTGGCAAATTCAAAATACGGTTTACCAGATTTTCGAGGATAATGACCGTTGGACCGAGATAAGACATCTACCCCAACCCATGGCCGAAAGCATATATACAACTGCCTCTGAAAATATCCATGTGATAGGTGGAAAGTCCCCGAACAAAAACTCCAAAAATATCGATTCAGACAGTCATTTTTTGTTGGTTAACAATACCCATTGGGAGTCAGCAGCGCCAGCCAGTATCAGCAGAAATTCTGCTGCTGGGACAGCAATTGGCAACCGAATTTATGTTATTGGTGGTCGCCAGAGCAGCAGTCGTCATAGTAAAGCCAGGAATCTCTCCTATTCTGAAGTTTATGATTCCACTCTGGATAAATGGGAAAAAATACGAGCACTTCCGCAAGCCCTAGCCGGGCTGACAGCAACATCAATCAATGAAAAGATCCTCGTTACAGGTGGTGAGGCTTTTGGTCCAAATGGCAACTGGAAGTCAGGAAAGGTGTCCAATGCTATCTGGGCCTATGACCCAATTAGTGATCACTGGAGCAAGGTGGCCCAGCTAAATGAAGCACGACATGGTCACGGCGCTGTAGCTATAGGCGAGAATCTGTATATTATTGGTGGCGCCACCAGAGTTGGGCCGCAGGATACACTCGCTTCCATGGTACAATTAAACTGGAGCCGTTAGCTGCTCTTTTATCAATCAATTCCAGAAGGAGAAACTATGCTAAATAGACGAGACTACCCTTTCCTGCCAAAAGCAAAAGGCCCAATGGCACATGCAGTCATTCATGCAGATAGTCTTTACATCTCAGGCCTTACAGCCATGGGTACGGACGCTCAAGCTGAAGACATATCAAAACAACTTCAGGAAATACTTTCTCAATTAGAGAAAGTTCTCGATCACGAAGGTCGTACTAAATCCGACCTAATTAAGATAACAATATTTGTAAAAGAAATAGACAAACTGGGTATAATTCGTGAGGCATTATTTAACTTTTACGATAGCGACTATCCCGCTTGTTCACTTGTAGAGATTTCCAATCTTGTTCACGAGGACCTTAAAATAGAAATTGAAGCGATAGCGGCAATGTCATAATTTTTCCTGCTGGGAGGTTGGGGATTATTATTTAACATTCGAGTTGGACGGATTGCGCTCAACATCCAAGTACTCAACTTACTACTGGGTCAGAAGGAAAGAATACACTGCACTCGCGACGCGCTGTGAATACATCCCTGTAAGCTCGTAATCGGCATCCATGCCTCATACGGTCCCGAGCACAGTGTATTCTTTCCTTCCCTCTTTTTAGTACCTATCCCTGATCTCCCGCATATAATTTATCAATTCCCGGCTATACACATAACCAACACGACTTTTCGGTAGTATTCAGGGTGCGGTAGGAATCCTATGGCCCCTCAGCCTCGCCAAAATCACTGCTTAGCGTTCGACTCAAATGCAGAGTTAAAGCTCTGACGGGCTGTGCATGTCCATGCGAGGTATTGTAACCAGCTGGAGTGGAATAGAAACTCTCCAGAAGCAGACACCTCTCATCTGGATTATCCTCAAACCCAGCCACCAACAATTTTTCACCTTCATATAAGGCCTGGAAAAATACCAACCTTTATTGGTGTCGGTTTTCGATAATGGAAGGGGGGCGCGGCGCTCAAATCGTCCCTCCCTCCTGCATTGCCTCTGCCAAGCCTATTTTCGGGTCCGGTACCATTATACTGAGACGCAGTTTATGATCGCGGGAAAATCTTTTCAGCAGATCACAATCGAACTCTATCAGTTCACCGCGCCAGCTAGATAGGACAGGAAGCAGGGCGGTTGAACCCTGAGGATTCCTTTTCCTGTATGTCCAGCCTCCACTGGGTGATCGCAATGCACTAATGAAGTCTAAGCCTCTACCAAACCGTGAAAAGCGTCTTAACCGTGATGGCTGGCCAATAACTTATTAATCAAGTGCAAGCATCAGGCACCTCTAAAAATCGCATTTTCACCAATTTTATCGCCCTGTAACCTCCGTTATTGGGTATAGACAGGCACCAAAATAATAATTATTGGAGGTATCCCTAAATGCTTGTCACGTAAATTTATTTAATAACTAGATATACGCCTAAATTATATTTTTAATAAAGTTCTTTTGTATAAGAAATCTAGCCTAGATTCCAACAGCAGCCGACATACTAAGCTATAACGGAGGATGCCAACTGGCGGCAGCGCTTGCCACAAAAAGGCAAACTTTATCGCAAACGAACAGGCTCCGAGTCGGAAGTGAGGCTCATCCTAGGGTGCATCGATATTGATGAGCGTTCGACGATTGTTGGTAAAAACACCAAACTTGGACACTGGAAGGACGACACAATTTATGGGCAAGACGGCTGCGATTTTTGGAGTAATGGTAATGTGGCGCCCTCGAAAACTGCTTAACAAACCGGTGCTTTTTAAAATCTTTATATCCTACTTGGTTCCTTTCTCGTAGCTATTTCATACGCTCAATATTGTGTTCAAGCAACGTCAGCCAGTGTGTCAGTCTGAGGTAATAAACGAAATAAAATTATAATTCAACACTGCGCGCATAGTTCGATTACTCAGATGCCATCACCGAACGCTAGAGATCCTCAAAAGTTATATGGATATTTAAGAAGGTAGTCATGGAGAGAAATGAGTCCGATGGCACTTCACATCCGCCATTAACAGGCAATCCCAAGTTCAGTGAACACCGTTCGGCAGATTACTATATTGACGAAACACCCATTTGGCGCGACGGAACCCCCATCCCCCAAAATATCTTTACGCCTATGCAGTGGCGAATCTGGTGGCTTTCGACCGCCGGTAAATTTTTTGAGGGTATGATTGTCTTCATGACCGGCGTGTCTCACACCTTGATT
Organism: Microbulbifer epialgicus; assembly: GCF_041447265.1. Taxonomy (NCBI): domain Bacteria; kingdom Pseudomonadati; phylum Pseudomonadota; class Gammaproteobacteria; order Cellvibrionales; family Microbulbiferaceae; genus Microbulbifer; species Microbulbifer epialgicus. The sequence goes on along the minus strand of NZ_JBGMEK010000003.1, from coordinate 124,169 downwards.
GCCAGGGAATTTGGTCTGTCTGCTGTCAGCGTAGGGTTTGTGACAGCAGCGACCTTGTTTGGTATTTTAATTGGAGCAATCACACTTGGTGGATTGAGTGACCACTATGGTCGGCGAAAATTGTTCATTGCTGAAATGATCATATTCATCATTTTTCTGGTAATTTTGACCTTCGCACAGTCTTACATCGTAATAGTTATATCTCTTTTCGGCTTGGGATTGGCGCTGGGGTGTGACTATCCGACAGCACATATGATGATTTCGGAGAACATGCCGTCCCGCATACGCGGCCGCCTGGTCCTGGGAGCTTTTAGTTTTCAGGCTGTTGGAGCGTTGGTGGGAACCGGCCTAGCATTTCTGGTTCTGTCCTGGTTCCCCTCCCTAGGAGCTTGGCGTTATATGTACTCTGCGGCAATTGTTCCAGCTATTTTGATCACAATCGGACGTTTTTATATTCCCGAAAGTCCGATGTGGCTCCTGACAAAAGGACGGATGCCCGAGGCAGAGAGGTCCATAAGCAAGCTTTTGCAGAGGAATCCCCCTTACCCTCCAAAGTTCCTTCTAAAGACAGATGATTCTATTAGTTCGGATGAAAATCACACTAGTGTCAGGCAATTAATCAAGGATAAGAAGGCTCGAAAAGCCATCACGCTCTCGGCTGTGCCCTGGTTCCTACAGGACCTGGGTACCTATGGGGTCGGAATCTTTACACCAGCGATGCTGGCGGGCGTGTTGGGACATGCCCCACTACATGTGCGTTCCATCTCGGAAGTTATTTACAATAAAATCGAGGCGGCAAAAGGGGCAGCATTGATAGATGTGATGCTGATTGTTGGGATCATCTTCGCCATTGTGTTCGTGGATCGGGTTGGACGTATCCGGTTACAAGTGCTTGGTTTTGTCGGCTGTGCACTCGGTCTTTTTATTGCTTCCTACGGTGAATCTTTGGGGACAGGCATACAGTTGCCCCTTATTTTTGTTGGCCTTATGCTGTTCAATTTTATGAACAATCTGGGCCCCAACGCTCAGACTTACCTGATTGCTGGCGAGGTCTTCCCAACGCGTTATCGCGGCGCGGGCGCGGGATTGGCCGCTTCGATCTCTAAGCTCGGTGGTGTTACCATCGCATTTCTCTTCCCGATTTTGCTTGATGATATTGGCGCGGGCATATTGCTTGCAAGCATCGCTGTGACCTCCCTAATTGGCGCCATGGTGACCTGGACGTTCCGGATAGAAATGACAGGCAAGGCACTTGATGAAATTAGGTGACCGAATAGAGAGGGCACTTCCAATAGGGTTGTTTTTCCCAATACCGTTTTTTAGTAGCAGCCCTTAAGCAAATTGGAAGCTTTGGATATGGAATGTCCAATAAGGTTTGCATGAGGGAATTTACGTCTTTGAGATGAACCCCTGTTTATCACCATAAAGAGGGTGGATAAGATCAAGTGGGACTAGGAGGTTATTGAGGAGCAGTAGCGGTTACACAGAATTATTTACACCCTCTAGTCACCGCTAATATTTTCTCCTTACGAAATTGCCGCTGTTGCGGAAAATCGTATTCGGGAGCCTCAGAATAATACCCATAAAAAAGCCCGGCAAACTCAGTTTCCGGGCAAATATACGTTGGCGACTATAGGTTGTCTCTTACACGGAGTGACAAGCCTTCTTTTATTAGATGAGCCTCTTATTTTTATTATATGGATTTAGGTTTGCCCTGTAGCTCCGCCAATCTCATTTTTATTTGTTTACTCTCATCTTCATCGGGGATTTCGAACATCAGCGGCTTTGCAACCCGTGCAAAGTACTCCGCATCTTTTTGTTGATAAAGCTCTTCCGCAAGCCACTGGGCAATATGCAGCTCGCGAGGTGCACGGATGTAGGCCTGCTCCAGTTTCTCCATATACTCATCCCGAGGATAACCCAACATTTCCATGGCCATAGCCAGGCCAAACCAGTGAGAGGCATTTGTCGGTTCCTTGTCAACCAAGTATTTAAACTCTTCACGGGCTTTTTTCAGACTGCGCAGATCACGCGTATTGTTGGGAACCGTGGCCTGCTGATTAACTGTCAGCCATGCATGCGCACTGAGATACCAAGGCTGATGGCGATCATTGCGCGGCACACTGGCGAGCAGGTGACTGGCCTGAGGGAAGTCTCCCATACGCAAATCCGCACTAGCTTTGATGGCAGCCAGCTTAGTACTGTAAATGCCGGTGTGGTATGCATAAGTCAAAAGGTCATCCAAAGCCTGAAGGTTGTAACCGGACTGGGCAATAAAATTTGCCAGTACATCGACGGCCTCGCGCTTTGGTAAGCGCCTCACCTGGGGTTTGGCTTCTTTAAAGTCCGCAGGGATTTCTCCACTGACGACTTCGTATTCCCCTGAATCAAATGCGGCAACATATTCCTTTTCAAGTTCGTCAACCGACATGCCCAGGGCTTTCTCCAGTGACTTCACCGGATCAGCACCATCATTGTAGGCTTTGACGAACTGCTTAAATTCTTCCGCCTTATCGCCTTCCATCATCAGCCAATGGGATAGCAACCAACCACTGGCATAAACATCAGCCTTTTCCTCTGCATCGGTGTTATATACGGTTGCGCGCAGCAGCTGGTCCAAAGGCATCAAGCCTGCATACATCAGGGTCCGAGCCCGTTCTTGCGGGATTTCACCCAACTCATAGCGGCCCTTCTTGGGAAAGGACATGGTTGCCATAAATTCAGCAAAGCCCTCGCTGTACCAATAGGGGAAATGCGTGGTATTGCCGTTATAGGACAGGAAGTGCGTATACTCATGGAAGAGGAATTCACGAGCTTTAAGCTGCTTCTCTACGCTGCGACCATCCAGATTTACTAAGGCATAGCTGCCCTCTGCAGGGGTATCAAATAGGCCGTTAGTCATATCGGCGAGTTCCGCCCCCACTAGGCCAGCATAGGTTTCGCGATCTCCTGCAGCGTAAATAGTGAGCTTTGGACTATTGGGATCCACTTCCAGAAGCTTAATCGCTACCGCGCGATAGCGCTCCAGATCAGCAACCAGGCTTTTTACCGCATTGGGGTCGCCATCAGTAATTACACGAAAATTTTCACTATTCACTTCATACCAAATTTCCTCCCCGAGATAGCGGGGAGCAGCATTGGCAGTGAGCACAAAACCGAAAAAAATTACTAATAAAACAGCTGCGCGAGAAACCATAGTTCGGGCCACCAGTCATTGTTGCCGAAGCCCTCCATGGCCAAACAGTGAAGAACACACATTACCGCTTTTTTTTGGTTAAAAAAAGAACAATTTGATCACAAAACACCCTTGAGGCTATTTTTATGTGACCAGCAAGCCATGAGGTATGTTTGAAAAACAGTTGCAAAAGCCGATGCTGACAGCGCCAATCAAAGAGATAAACCTCTCAATTTTGACACTGTTGGCATACAAAAAGAGGACTAGCTTCTATATTCAGCAGTTGACCGTGGTAGAGATTCTGGTCAAAAAAATAATAATTAATCTGCTTTGATGAGAGAAACATAATGAAAACTGCACCACTACTGGCGCTGCTCGGCGGCGCCTTGATGTCAGCCCATGCCTGGTCGGCACCCGAATATATCTCCGATCTGGATATTACCTCTTTTGATGGAACTGTACTCGATGCCAACTTGTTTGTGCCGGAAACCCCAGCACCTGCAGAGGGCTACCCCACCGTCATCTTCACCAACAGCTGGGGCCTTGAGAAACGCCAATACCATTTCCAGGCCAAAGAACTCGCAGAGAATGGCTATCTGGTATTAAGCTACTCCACCCGCGGCTTTGGCCACTCGGGTGGGCTGGTAGACGTAGCCGGAGAGAACAGCATCGCCGATGTAGGTGTGCTGATTGATTGGCTCGAATCCAATTACTCTGTGGGCAAATTGGGAATGGCCGGTATTTCCTATGGAGGTGGCATTTCCCTGCTAAGCGCTGCGCAAGACCCTCGCATTGATGCGGTAGCCGCGCTGTCCGGTTGGGCCGACGTAGTTGAAGCCCTATACCCCAATGAGACCGTTAACCTGGTTTGGGGCAGTCTGCTTGTTACAACTGCTTTCGACAAAGAAGCTGAACTGGAACAAGTCTGGGATGACCTCCGCAGCGGTCAGAACATGGCACAGGTCATAGAGTTCGGTGCCAAACGTTCGGCGATAAGCTATGTCGACCAATTGAACAAAAACGGCACTGCGGTACTGGTATCTAATAACTTTGCCGATTATCTGTTTAAGCCCAACAGCATGACTGACTTTTACTCCCTGCTTGAGGGCCCCAAAAAGCTAATGCTGAATCCTGGCACCCACGCCATTACCGAGACCCTCTCTGGCAACGATGGCCATATATGGTCCACCAGCTTCCGCTGGTTCGATCACCACCTGAAAGGCGAAGACAACGGTATCAACCGCGAGCCTAAAGTGGATATGACAGTGCGCATCAGTAATGAGCTGGAGCACTACGAAGACTATCCGGTAACCCGAGAGAGCACCACTTGGTATCTGCAACCACGCTTCACCATGTTTAACAGTGGCAGTATGGAGAGCGGCAAGTACGATGGCTGGAGCTGGAGTAATGAATTCCACGGGGGCTGGGATACTTTTGCTGGTACCGGTATCCCATTGATTTCCGATGCCCTCGAAGGTTTTGGTATCCCAGTGTACGCGCCAATGATGGCGATCAACGGTTACTATGCCATTGAGTACAAGTCACCAAGACAGTCAGAAACCCTGAAAATTCGCGGCGCGCCTAAGCTGGAAATGTGGATTGAACCCAGTAAGGAGGAGGTTCAACTCAATGTACACCTCTACGATGTCAGCCTCTTTGGCCTTGGCCGCCTGATCACCCATGCACCAATTACAGTGCGTACCGACCAGCCCGGCAAGAAGCAAAAAATCGAAGTTGAGTTATTTACTACTAGTTATAACGTACCCGCCGGCCACCGCGTAGTTATGGCCATTGATACCCAGGGCCCCATCTATAAGAAACCGGAAGACACCAACTACACCATCACAGTGCCTTATAGCAGCAGTAAGGTTTCCAGCCTGACAGTTCCGCACCTGTAAGAAACCCTCCCGCAACAAGCCCGGCAGATCTCCCGGCCGGGCTTTTTTCTCGCTGTCGATCAAACCACTTCAGGGCTAGGCGTATTTTTCGCCAAACCGTTACAATGGTCCCTTTTTAGGCAAAGTACCCTCTCCCTATGAACAAGAAGATACCGCTTGCCCTGCTGGCCGCGGCTTTACTGTCTGTAGTCGGCTGCAACCCGGCAGAAAAGGCCGCGCAGGAACCCGAACAGCAGACCAGCACCTCGGCTGTAACCTTGGATTTGAGTGATGCCCCAGAGGGCAAGTTGCCACAGGGAGTGAGCCCCACCGCCTACCGGCTCGACCTCAACCTGGATCCTCGCCAGGATTCCTTTAGCGGCAGTGTCGCTATCGATATCCAGCTGGCGAAGGCTGCCAACCATATCTGGCTACACGGCAAAAACCTCGACGTAGGTGTGATCAAGGCACAGCTGGCTGATGGGCGTAAAATCCCTGCTCAATATCGCCAGGTACTCGATAGCGGTGTGGCTGCTATCGAATTTGCCGAACTGCTACCCGCCGGCAAGTTCACGCTACTTATAGACTACAGTGCCGATTTTGATCGCAACTTGGCGGGCTTGTTTAAGGTTGAAGAGCAGGGCAGCACCTATGCCCTGGCCAAGTCCGAGTCGATCCAGGCACGTAAATACCTGCCTGGCTTTGATGAGCCCGGCCTCAAGGCGACCTTCTCTATCAGCCTGACTGTACCTGAAGGCTATGCCGCTATTAGTAATGGACCCGAGCTAAAACGTGAAGCCGCTGGTGAAGGCATGGAGAAGGTGACTTTTGCTGCTACGCCCCCCATGTCCACTTACTTGCTGTCTCTATCGGTGGGGCCCTTCGATATCGTCGAGCGCCCGGCCATACCACCGAGTAAATATCGCAAAGAGCCTATTCCACTACGTGGTTTTGCCCGTCAGGGCCGTGGTGGCGATATGAATTATATCCTCGATATCACCCCCAAAATGGTGGAAACCTTCGAAAACCAGCTACAACGCCCTTACCCCTTCAAGAAACTCGACATTATCGCAGCGCCCCAATGGCCCAGTGGTGCTACCGAGTTATCTGCCGCCATCACCTATCGCGAACAGCGCATACTGGTAGGTGATAATCCCGCCCCCGGTGCCCGCCTGGCCCTGGTGGAGGTACATGCCCATGAAATCGCCCATATGTGGTTTGGCAACCAGGTAACTCCGCCCTGGTGGGATGACTTGTGGTTGAAGGAAGGGTTTGCCACCTGGGGAGAACCATTGGTATTGCGCATTATGGAACCGGAAGGTGGCCACGACCTGAACGCCGCGACTTACGCCATCGGCGCTATGCAGTTGGATTCCCTGGCTAGTACTCGCGCTATTCGCGAACCGGTGACTGACAACAACAATATCCGTAACGCCTATGACTCCATCACCTATTCAAAGAGTCTCGGTGTGATCAATATGGTGGACAGCTATTTTGGAGCCGAGCGTTTTCGCCCGGCCCTGGGTCGCTACCTGGAGACCTTTAGTGATGGGGAAGCGGACTCGCCGTCCTTCTACAAAGTTATTGGCGAAGAGACCAATACTCCGGAACTGACAGAGGCTTTCCGCAGTTTCGTTGAGCAAAAGGGTGTACCTCAGCTCGAGCTGTTACTGGATTGCACGGCCCCATCCCAGGCGAAACTACATGTAAGCCAAAGCCGCTACAAAGCCCTGGGCTCTCCCATTGAAGAGGCCGGGCAAAAGTGGAGCATCCCGTTCTGCTTTAGCAGTGCCAGCAGTGAGCAGCAATGCCAGATACTGACCCGCAAAGAAGAAACCCTGAATATTGCCGGCAATAGCTGCCCGAGCTGGGTAATGCCGAACGCCCTGGGCAGCGGGTATTACCGCTGGAACTTGCCTGAAGCCCAGTGGCAGGCCCTGCTCGAACATTTTGCAGAGTTCGCCCCCACCGAGCAGTTGTCCATTATCGACAGCGCCTTTGCCGCCTTCGAGGCCGGCAAGCTGCCAGCAGCTCAGTTACTTGAAGTTGTACGCCAATCTGCCAGGGTGGAAAAACGGCAGGTCATCACCTTGCCATTAAACTACCTGCGCAAGTACCGGGAAAACTATTTGAGTGAAGAGCAGCGCTCTGCATTCTTAAACTTTGCTCAAAACCTGTATTTACCGCTACTAAACAACAGTGCCAACAGCACTGAACCCGACCAGCAAATGCTGCACAGTGAACTGCTCGGCTTTATGGCATTGGTGGCCGGCGATCCAGATACGCGCAAGCAGTTAGTGGAAAAAGCCACTGCATTCACCGGTTACAAAACAGCCCGCGACCCTGAAGCGCTGGACTCTGACCTCTATAGTCCAGCGTTGACCGTAGCCGTACAGGATGCCGGTGATGACTTTTTGTCGCACTTGATAAAAGTGCGCGGTGAATTGGATGATCCGCGCTTCGAAAATGCCAGTGCCAGCGCTATTGGCAGTAGTGACAATCCCGCTCAATTAGAGATCGTGCAGAAGTTGGCCCTCAGCGAAGAAATGGGACCCCGGGAAGCCTTCACATTGATTCAGTACTCCCTGGCCCAGCCTGAAGTACAAGAGCAAAACTGGCAGTGGCTGCGCGAGAACTTTGACAAGGTTGTGGATAAAATTCCGGCCCAAATTCGCCGCCGCACCCCGGCTTTCGCCGGTGTTTTCTGTGATGCAAAACGCTTGCAGGAATTACAGCAGTTGTTTGCCAAGCACGGCGGCCTCACCCCAGGTTACCAACGCAGCCTGGCGCAAACAGAAGAGCGTATACAGCTGTGTATGGCACTGGAGAAAAAGGGGCAGTCCTTGATGGAAGCTTTGCCGAAGTCGGTTGGCCTCGCCCAAAACAACTGATACTGATCTGATACTACAACGCTAATTTTAATTGCGCTTTTTATTCCAGTAAAAAATACCTCCCTAGAAAGGGAAATTTTTACTACCAATGTCGGGGAGGATTACCTTCCCGGCTTACTTGCTCAAAACCTCAGGATTCACCTTTACTGTGCTTGCGCAAGCGGAATGCCAGCCAGATCATCGGCAGCCCAAAAATAATTGCGTAGGCTCCTATCACCCACACCAGCGCCAAGGCGCCTGCCCCTGGACTCACCAGGATTGCAATACCAAAAATTACCGAAAGTACACCAATGGCAATCAGCAGCCACTCGTTGTCAATCTCCTTGCGCAAGCGAATCGCACCGACAATCTCAAAAATTCCACGCACCAGAGCCCAGGCACCAATAAAAATTACCAATACCAACGCTGTTATCTGTGGGTACATAAAAGTTACTATACCCGCAGCCAAGCTAACCAGGCCGGATACAATCAGCCACCACAAGGGCGTAGACTTGTGCCGCCCCATCACTGCCGCCACCAGAGAGAAAATGCCATCGAGAAAGGCATAAATACCAAATAGGAAAACCAGGGTAAGTAGTGACAGTCCGGGCCAGATAAAAGTAAGCACCCCGAAAATCACTGCGATTATGCCGCGCAGCAATAATAGCCACCAGTTTGCAGAAAGCACCTGTAATATGGGGCCGGAGGAAAGGGAGGAAGTATCAGTGGACATAGAGCAGTCACCGAGTAGTACATCTTTTTTAATTTAAGCGTCACAAACCATGAACTACCAGTTTTTTGAAATATTTTTCTAATTGCTGGCAAAAAAGCTGTTGATTAAATTAGTAGATCCCCACCCTAGAAAAACTATAAATCCGGCAAAGGTGTCTATCGCTCGGCGTTGGCTCAATGAAAGGCGGCCCACGAGCGCGACCAACTAGTCGACTCTGCAAAGACCGTGATCGCGCCGCGGGCCACTACTTCCAGTGTAGCCGCACTTGGCGATTTGAGTTATTAGCCAAACGGGCTTAGAAGTGAGGTGTATAAGGCACCTGGAAAGCACAAAGCTGTGCAGTTAGGAGCCTATTCTTTACTTCCTAACCACTGGTAAGGAAAAGTGAGAGGAGGGGTCTTGGGAACATTGCAATAAGCCGGCAGCCCGAAGGCTGCCGGAAAGGTTAATCAGACCAACTCGCCGATAACACCACGCAGCTTATCGACAACTGCATCAATCTCGTGCTTTTCGATAATGAGTGGTGGGGACATACACAGGGCATCACCAATACCTCGGGCCATCACTCCTGCCTCCCAGGCCATGCCAGATGCCTTGGCCCCGAATTTACCCTTCAGGTTTTCCGGCGCACGCAGTTCAATCGCACCAACCAAGCCGTAGTTGCGCACATCAATCACATTGTCCATATCCGCCAGGCTGTGCAAGGCATTTTCCCAATGCTGGCCGATCTCACCAGATGCACGAGTTAGCAGGCCTTCGCGCTCATAGATATCCAGGGTTGCCATACCTGCAGCACAAGCTACTGGATGCGCGGAGTAGGTGTAGCCATGGAAGAATTCCACCATACCCTCAGCGGCCGCATCCATAATGGTGTTATGGATATCGTCTTTCACAAAGACCGCACTCAAAGGCACTGCCGCATTGGTAATACCTTTGGCGGAGGTGATCATATCCGGGGTCACGCCGAATTCGATGGAGCCAAACGCGGAGCCCGTGCGGCCCCAACCGGAAATTACCTCATCAAAAATCAGCAACAGATCGTGCTTGTCACAAATCTCACGCAAACGCTGCAGGTAACCTTTCGGGGGTAGTACCACACCGCCAGCACCGGCAAACGGCTCAACGATTACCGCAGCGATTTGATCTGCACCGTGGAAGGCCACCAGGCGCTCCAGGTCTTCCGCCAGTTCCACACCATGCTCAGGAAGGCCACGGCTGAAAGCATTGCGCTCAATATCCAGGGTATGGCGCATATGATTGGCTTTAACCGGCTGACCAAAGCTCTGGTAATTCGGAGCGATACCACCCACAGAGATACCACCGAAGTTCACCCCGTGGTAACCCTTTTCGCGGCCGATAAACATGGTGCGGGTGCCCTTGCCTCGTGCGCGTTGGTATTGCAGGGCAATTTTCAATGCAGTCTCTACCGCTTCGGAACCGGAATTGCCGAAAAATACATGGTTGAGGCCGTCTGGAGTATGCTTCACCAAGCGCTCGGAGTACTCAAAGCCCAGCTCGTGACCGAAATTAAAAATAGAGCTGTAATCCAGAGTTTTTGCCTGCTGGTATATTGCCTCAGCAATTTCGGTACGACCGTGACCGGCATTGCTGCACCAGAGGCCAGCGGTTGCATCAATAATCTGGCGTCCACCCTTTTCGGTGAGATAAATGCCCTCAGCGCGCTCCACGATCCGCGGTGCGGATTTAAAGGTGCGATTGGGGGTAAAAGGCATCCAGAAAGCGCTGGTTTGCATCTCAGACATAAACTGTATCTCCGCAAGTTCCCTGAAATTTCAATGTATTCGGATTTGGGAGCCATTGGCTCCCGCTAATCTGTCCAGGCGCTTGTGCAATTTCAGACAAGCGCGTGGCATTACCGTTCGGACCTGTGGGTCAAGCACCGAAGCAGCAGTATTTGGTCTCGTAGAATTCGGCCATACCCTCAACTCCGCCCTCGCGACCAATACCGGACTCCTTGGTGCCGCCAAAAGGTGCGACCGTAGTGGAGAAAACCCCGGTGTTGCAGGCAATCATGCCGTATTCAAGCGCCTCGACCACTCGGTTAGCGCGACGAATATTCTCACTCATTACATAAGCGGCCAGGCCATAGGGAGTATCATTAGCACGGCGAACTACATCATCTTCCTCGGTAAACTTCTGCACTGCCGCAATCGGTCCAAAATTTTCTTCCTGAGCAATGCGCATATTGTCAGTAACACCGGTGATCAGGGTCGGGGCAAAATAGTTCTCGCCATTTGGCAGCTGCTCACCGCCAATTTCGATCTTGGCGCCAGCCGCTACCGCATCCTGTACCAGGCCCTGAACGCGATCTACCGCACGGCGGAAGATCATCGGGCCCATATTCACCCCCTCTTCTGTGCCGTGGCCAATCTTCAGTGCAGCCACTTCAGCACGCAGTTGTTCTACGAACTCATCGTGCACAGATTCATGCACATAGATACGATTGGTGGCTACACACACTTGGCCGGCATTGCGGAACTTGGTCGCTACACAGGCCTTCACTGCGGTGTCGATATCTGCATCATCGAAAACGATAAAGGGGGCATTTCCACCCAGCTCCATGGACATCTTCTTCACCGTGCTGGCGCACTGGGCCATTAGCAGCTTGCCGACAGCAGTGGAACCAGTGAAAGTGAATTTGGCAACACGGGGGTCCTGGGTCAGTACCCTGCCGATGCCAGGCGCATCAGTGCCAGTCACAACATTGATAGTGCCCTTGGGCAGGCCAGCCTCTTCTGCCAGCCGACAAAGAGCCAGTGCGGAAAGCGGGGTCTCGAGAGCGGGTTTGATCACCACGGTACAGCCAGCTGCCAGCGCAGGCGCCGCTTTGCGGGTAATCATGGCATTGGGAAAGTTCCACGGGGTAATACAGGTCACAACACCTACCGGCTGACGGATGGTGCTAAGGCGCATCCCCGGGTTATGGCTAGGGATTGTCTGGCCATAGGCTCGGCGACACTCCTCCGCAAACCACTCAATAAAGGAGGCGCCATAAATAATCTCTCCCTGGGCTTCTGCCAGCGGCTTACCCTGCTCCAGAGTAAGGATACGTGCCAGATCCTCACTGTTATCCATAATCAGCTGATACCACCGCTTGAGAACTGCAGCGCGCTCACCGGCAGTGCGACGACTCCACTCTGGAAATGCAGCACTGGCTGCAGCTACAGCTGCCTCTGCATCTGCTGCTGAACCATCAGCCACTTTGCCCAGCAACTCGCCATTGGCCGGATCACGCACCTCCGCAGTGCCCTCGGCATCCCGCCACTCGCCATCGATATAGTTCTGAAACTTCAACAGGTCTGGATTCGCCAGTTTCACCGGAAACTCCTGATAATTGGGTGTTATTAATAGTATTGCGGCGATTCTGGCCGCAGCTAGGGGGGGAGAATAGTAGTATTTTTGCAACTAAAATTTAGTTTTATCAAACTTTATCTCAAATCAGCTAAGACCTTTCCCCTAAAGGCTGCCTAGCAGTGCTAAGTTACGGCAAAAAATTACTGAAAACATGGAAAAATTCGGCAAATGAGCAAGACAAAAAATGCTCTGGGTGGTCGCCTCAGCGATATGGATCTCCGTCTGCTGAGAGTCTTTCGCGAAGTGGTGCGCGCCGGTGGCCTTGCCCCAGCGGAAGTGGCGCTCAATATCGGACGCTCCACCATAAGTGTCCATATCTCCGACCTAGAGACCCGCCTGGGCATGCAGCTGTGCCTGCGCTCCCGTGGACGCGCCGATTTCAAACTGACACCAGAGGGAGAAGCCCTCTACCAGGCAATTTTGGACTTGGATGGACATCTGGACACATTTAGAAGCCAGGTTAATGCCATTCAGTCCCAGCTCACCGGCACCCTGCGCCTGGTGATGCCGGATGACGTTCTGGAAATCCCTCAGCTGGATCTGCCCGCAACCATTGCCCGCCTCAGGGAGCAGGCCCCCCAGTTGCATCTGGAGGTCCAACTGGCCGCTCCCCAAGAGCTGGAATTAGAAATCCTCGCCGGCCGCGCCGATGTTGGCATCAATCCCCTGCATTCACACAGGCCCGGCTTGGAGTACCAACCTCTATTCCGACACCAATCCATCCTCTACTGCAGTGCCAATCACCCTTGTGCCAAGGCTGATCAGATTAGTGAAGAGCTGCTTACAGAACAGGAGCTAGCCGCCCCCAGCCATGCCGTTCTTTCCGGTGCAGCGCATCTCTATCGGCTGTTTCCCAAACGATCCACGGCCAACCATATGGCTGCAAGACTCGCCATGATCCTGTCCGGCTGCTTTATTGGGTTTCTGCCGGAATATCTTGCGCATAGATATGTGGAGACAGGTGTGCTAGTACCCCTATTACCTGAGAGGTTTTATTACAGTATTCAAAATGCGGCAACTTTTAAGAGGAGTGCGGCTGAACATCCAGCAATCAAGTTGTTTCTGAACGCTTTGGTGGTACGCAAATGATTAATATAGGGAAGCCCCAAAATCAGCCAAAACTGTCAGCATGATTACTTCTCTAAAGAATACGAAAGTCAAGCGACGAAAATAAGAGAAGCAGATCAATTTTACTTTTCTGGAAGCACCATTTTGAGCAATGGACGCTGAGAGACACATCAACGCCAACAGCCACTATTTCCCAGCTCAACTAATATACAGATCGAAGTGCATGGCCCATCAACAAACAAAGGCAGTTTATTTTCAATGACGTTAGGTAGAGTTAAAATATTCTTATCAAAATAGTTTCATTGAACGCCACACTGACGAAAAACTGCCGTAATTAAGGTACTCCTTTAGATTCCTTGCTACCCTGCTCTGCGAGTACTGACGAACAAGTATTGCCACATCAATGGCATACCAATCTTGCTGTGACGCCCTCATAGACTTGTATTCATAGCTAAGAAACCACCAACTACCAAGCCCCAAAAGTCGGTGGCAATAAATTTTTCGAATAAAAGATATTAAAGTTAATTAATATTTTCTTGAGACAGAAAATATTTTCAAAAATGAGATCACAAATGACAAACTATAAAAAGCACGAGAAGGTATTAATAGATGTCTGGGAGGCACACATGGCAGCTGAGTTCGAAAAAAAGGACGCGGATGCCGCCATCGCTACTATGACGGATAATCCTACGCTTATTCATGTACCTGTAAACACAGGAGCCACAGGGAAGGAAAATTTACGTCGTTTTTATAGAGACATTTTTATACCTCAAATGCCCGAAGATATTGATATGCAATTACTGACTAGAAGTGTGGGGCAAAATCGTATTATTGATGAGTTTATTATTCGATTCACACATACCGTAAGAATGGAGTGGTTTGCGCCAGGGGTTAAACCCACAGATAGAAAAATCGTATTACCACACGTCGCCGTAATCGCTTTTGCGGACGACAAGATAAAATCAGAGCATATTTACTGGGATCAAGGTTCGGCATTAATGCAACTCGGGCTTCTCCACGAAAAGCTACCCGTAACTGGTTCAGATCAATGTGAACGACTTCTAAATATAAATGCCCCCGTCAATCAGCTGATTCAATAAGTATCCAGTTAAATGTACTTCTAAAGCACTAACGCTATCAATAGCTATTACTCTAGGGTAGGAAGTTGAGAAAAAATTTTCTGTGACACGCTGTGACTCAGTCCCTGCACGCTTGTAATCGGTATCCACGCCTTATGCGATCTCGAGTGAAGCATATTCATCCCATTCACCTATTTAGTAACACCGGGAACGCAGTGCGGAGATGTGCCGCGGGTGGGCGTAAGTCAGCGCATGCCTACGAAATATCAGCTCACGTATCTGCGCCAGTTTTCCGCGGGCGACTATGAAGGCTAACTCCCGAGATAAAAATAATCTATTCAGTGAATCCAAATAGCTGAACTGTAACGTCCAACCATTAGTGAGTAATTTACGATAAAGCAGGAAACAATATGTATTTGCAACATAATAGACTCAAAAATAAAGGATATGTAGAATTAAGCCGTAAAATATCAACCTGATACAGTAGATTTTATCAAGGAAGCATAATGAGAACTCTCGGAAATGTCCTCTGGTTTATATTGGGTGGCGCTATCATGGGCCTATGCTGGTGGTTTTTTGCCCTAATTGCATTTATCAGTATTATCGGTATTCCCTGGGGGAGAGCCTGCTTTGTAATGGGTAAATTTTCATTTCTACCCTTTGGTCGTGAAGCAATATCACGTAAAGAACTGACCCTGAATGAGGATATTGGCACCAGTGGATTCGGCTTTGTGGGCAATGTGATCTGGTTCCTGTTCGCGGGGATTTGGCTAGCTATTGGCCACTTGCTACACGCTATTGCTTGTTTTGTGACCATCATAGGTATCCCTTTCGGGATACAACATCTGAAGCTTGCCGGTATCTCCCTGTCCCCAATTGGTAAAACTATTGTGTACAAGGAAGTGGCACAGGCAGCACGAATGAAGAATGCGAGTACCATCGTTTCACAAATGCGGGGTAATGCCTAGCATTAATAAAAATGCAGCGCCCTTAATAGTAAGGCCTAATCCGACAACCTAAACAACAACACTTGGTATGTTTGTACCGAATAATATCAATTAAAAGCAGCAAATTTTTTCTTTTTGCTGCATCTTTTTGTGATTCTCCAGCGTCTTAATTCGAGTGAAAGTCGTCACTCAAATAGATGAAAAGAGGGAGTATAACAATGAGAACATTTACCGCAATCTTAGCTGGCACACTTGCTTTAACTATCAACTCTAAAAGCTTTGCCCATGCGAATCCTATTTCACCTGAGCAGAAGATAAGTCCAGCCCAGGTGATGCTATTTGGCGTTTTTCACTTTAATAACCCTGGACTGGACTCAGTAAAGTCAGAAGTAATTAACGTATTAACTCCGGAAAACCAACATTACCTGGAGGAGCTTACTAGCAAACTTGCAAACGAAACTCCCACTCATGTACTGATTGAATGCCCACCTCAACGCCAAAAAATGATGGATCGAAAATTTAACGCCTATAAAAATGGGAATCACGAGCTAAGTTTAAATGAAAATCAACAGCTGGGTTTCCGTATCGCTGCAAAGGCAGAATTGAAAGGTGTGATATGTTATGACGAAAGAAATGTGCACTGGAGAGGTGCCGAGCTTAGAGATTATATGGAAAAAAATACTCCTAAAAGGAAAAAGATTCATGACGAGTTAATCAAAAAACTCAGTAATGATAGCTCTCAAAGGCATACAACCTTATCTTTGAGCCAGGTACTTCAATTTCATAATGATTCCGCAGAAGATAAAGAAAATATGAATCTCTACATTATGGAAAATGATATCGGTGCAGGTCAAGATTTTATCGGAGCTGATGCAGCGGCCAGCTGGTGGCACCGTAACTTCCGAATGTACGCCAATATACAGGCCCAAGCCCAACCGGGAACTAAAATAATCGCTATTGGGGGCTCTGGTCACACTGCTATTCTAAAGACCCTTCTGGAGGTTGACAAAAGTCGTCGTTCTTGGGAAGTTAATGAATACCTATGATGATTATTAAAAATAATAGAGAGAAAATAAGGGTAAAAATGAGAAAGTTTATCAAATTCTTTAGTGGTATAATTATCTTATCTTCTTGCTCTGCAAGCTGGGCTGCGGAAAAAGAAGCCTTAACCAGCCCGGAAGCGCCTCCAGCTCAGGTAATGTTATTCGGCACCTTTCATTTCGCAAACCCTGGCCGGGATACAGTAAAGCTAAATGTTATTGATGTGCTAACACCGGAAAATCAAGCTTATCTGGAGCAATTAACTGAAAAACTCGCAAGTGAGTCTCCCACCCACGTAATGCTTGAATGTGACCCAAGAATCCAGGATAAGATAGATATAAAATTCCAAGCTTATCTCAATGGGGAACACCAACTCGAAGTCAATGAGCACCAACAGCTCGGCTTTCGTATTGCAGCTAAAGCTAAACTGAATGGTGTTATCTGCTATGATGAAAATCAAGTGCATTGGGATGGGGCCAAACTCATGAGCTATATGAGTACCAATGCACCTGAAAGAAAAAAAATATTCGATGCAGAAATAGCAGATTTTGGAAATTTAGCTAGCAAGCAGCACAAAACGCTACCCTTACGACAGTTACTCCAGATTGATAACTCTGTTGAGAGAGACAAAAAAAATATGAATCTATATCTTATGGTAAATGATATTGATTCAGGTGAAGGTTTTTCAGGGGCAGATGCATCAGTCAGCTGGTGGCATAGAAACTTCCGTATGTATGCCAATATCCAGGCTAAGGCTCAACCAGGAACCAAGGTTATCGCCATCGCGGGCTCAGGTCATACCGCCCTTATGAAAACACTTCTGGCCACTGATCTTCAGCGCGAAGCCTGGGACATCAAGAGCTACCTCTAAATAGGCTCTTTGCGGCTTATCCCACCAGGGATAAGCCAATCACTCCCGCCTTTCCCAGTGACCGGCCGCCAGCAGTCAGTAAACTACAGCGTGAATACCTGATCCTCCGGCTACACTCTTTACTTTCAGGCTTCGAAAACCTGTTAAGTCGGGACGCCTTTCTGTTATTGAATACCCACGCGCACGCCAACCAATGAGCTATAAAAGTCACACTGTTCTGCTAATTCCTGGAATATTCGATCGCGGAAGCTCCCTGTTGCGAATGCAACGCGCTTTGGCCGAAGAAGGATTCGATGCCCACTATATCCACCTCCGCTACAATTCCGGCTGGCATGGCATGGAGCATCTCTCTTCTCAGCTCATGGCAAAAATAGAAAAGCTAGTGAAAAAAGAAACAACCTGCACCCTGGTGGGATTCAGCATGGGGGGCATTGTAGCGCGCTATTATTTGCAGGCGATGAGTGGCATTAACAGGGTGCATAAATTTATTTCTATCGCCTCCCCCCACTACGGCAGCTACTGGGCTCATTTCCTTCCCTACAAGGGCGGCAAGCAGTTGCGAGTTGGCAGTGAATTCCTTCGCGGATTAAATCAAAGTGTTCGAGTACTGGAAGCTACTGAGCCCGTATCTATCTGGACAAAATATGATGTCACTATTATGCCTCATAGCAGTGCCAAACTTGAAATAGGCACATCCTATGAAGTGCCGGTTATACTGCATCGATTAATGCCAATGAGCAGCAAGGTTATCTCCCTGTTGAAAAAAGAAGTAATCACAGGCATGGGATAACTTTTCCCTCACCCTGAAATCGTCATCATGAGGGCTCGGAATGAACAGTGCTGAGCCAAAGCCTAGGGTCAGAAGGAAAGAATACTCTGCGCTCGAGATTCGCTGTGAATGCATCCCAGTAAGCTCGTAATCGGCATCCATGCCTCATACGGTCCCGAGCGCAGAGTATTCTTTCCCCTTTTTAGTATGTGGTCACATGTCAACAGAGCATTATTCAAACAACGGTTGTAGTTCTGATTACCATACTGGCGCTCGCATGAAAATTTATTATTTTGAACCTCGAAAAAGTCGAGTGCGAGTGAGCTTTTAGGGTTATCTGCTGCAACTCTGGCCCTGGGGTTAACTTACCTGATATTGAAAATCAAGAAGAGCAAAGTTTAGCGGGTATTTTCATTTTTGTTATTAGACTGGGGCGAACCTCTTCTAACCAATTTCTTGAAAATTACCCGCGCTGAAGGATATCAATGACCCTCTTCACGCAGGGAGTGATGCAATTTAACTGGTGGAGTCTTCCGCTCTTTTTTACTGCGCAGGCGCAGATTAAGCATCTCCACTGTCATGGAGAAAGCCATGGCAAAATAGATATAGCCTTTGGGCACATGTACATCGAACCCCTCTACCACTAGTGTGAGACCCACCATGATCAGGAAGGCCAGTGCTAGAATCTTCACCGTAGGGTGGCGGTCAACAAAATTACCTATGGGTTTGGCCGCTATCAACATAACGATCACTGCAAGCACAATGGCAATTGCCATGATGGAAATTTCATCCACCAGTCCTACGGCGGTAATCACCGAATCGAGCGAGAAAACGATATCGAGGATGGCAATCTGCAACAGAACCACACCAAAACCGGCGGTTCCCAGGGAAGTAGCATCGGTTTCTGCCCCCTCTAAGCTATTATGGATTTCATGGGTTGCTTTGCCAATCAGGAATAGGCCACCCCCAACCAAGATAATATCGCGCCCTGATATTTCCATACCAAATATGCTAAATAAAGGTTCCACCAGTCCCATAATCCAAACAATGGAAAACAGCAGTACTAAACGGGAAACCATGGCCAGGGTGATGCCGATAAAGCGGGCCGGTTCTCGTTGCTTTGGTTGCAGGCGTCCAACCAAGATGGAAATAAAAATAATGTTGTCGATGCCCAATACTATTT
Source organism: Microbulbifer epialgicus (assembly GCF_041447265.1). Lineage (NCBI taxonomy): Bacteria > Pseudomonadati > Pseudomonadota > Gammaproteobacteria > Cellvibrionales > Microbulbiferaceae > Microbulbifer > Microbulbifer epialgicus. The sequence goes on along the minus strand of NZ_JBGMEK010000003.1, from coordinate 105,181 downwards.
CCAACGCCGCCAGTGTGGCCAACGCAATCCAGGCCTCCGGACTGACTACCCACTCAAACATGGAAAACTTCCTTTTTGATAATTATTTTATTCCAGCTCATGTCAAACTATCGGGATGAATATTCCTAAAATTTGATTGAGCGCTGACTATACGAGGCTGCTCTATCGGTTATTCTAAGCTTCTTCATGCAACCAAGCCATGGCATCAGCTTCATTTTCAAAGACTTGGTACTCCCCACCAATAAACCAGCTACCTACTTTGCCAGCCACTTTCATCCATCGTTTATCGGAGATAACTGCAATACGATTGAACTCTCTACCATGCGCCAAACCTACCTTGAAATCATCCCAGGCAGCGCGGGGCTCCCAACCCTGCAATTCGCTGGCATCCATTAAACAATCAATCTTCGGGTGCTCGACGCCGGCGAGAGCCGAGTTCAACATGGGAACCATGGTTTGGTAATCCTCATGGGTCAGTTTTCCGCGAGCTCTCAACGTCAGAAAGAAATGATTACCATCCTGCTCCAGCCCAATAGAGACACCGTGGGGTTGTTCACTCATATGTTTTCCTTGCCTATTTAGACGCCTCTATAATTGCACAATGTACTACTGCCGACGTGAAAACCTAATTTAGGAGGGGGAATATTATTCCAAGCACTTCCTATAGAAATTTCTTTATATCCTTGGCCCTGGGACACTGGTAGGAAAAATTCATTTTCAAAAGAGTCGAAAAGTTCAGCAATCCATTCCCAATCTTTTTTTTGGGGGGGGGACTTCGCCCTCAGGGGTTGCATCAGTATCCAGGGCTCGCCTACTAATGCCCGCACATTTTCCACGCCCAAATCCGGTGCTAGTGGTATCGAGCGTTGGCATGGCCAAGGGCGTTGGGTTTACACCCTGCGGGCAAGCCAAAGAAATTGGAAGAAGTAAATCACTTACCCCTCCCGTGAGTGGCTCACCGCTGGTCGTGCTTTGCCACATTGCCAGCAGAAATCAAATGCCGCACCATTTTCTTCTCCGCATTCCGGGCAAGGCCAGCTGGTTTGCTCCGCCTCAGCGTCCTGTAATAACTGGCGGGCGCGCTCGTAATCCCGGTCTCGCTCCAACCACAATTCAGGCCAGACTTGGCCCGGAGCCAATTCCCCGGATGCACCTTGAGCAAATTCATTTTTCAACTTCACTGCAATGCCGGCTACCTCGAGACGACTCTTGGCCAGCTCCACCAGTAGGCGATTTTCATGGGTGTAGATCAATTTCATAATAATAGAGGGCCGCTGGTAACAACTCCCAGAGTAACCCCACCGGGCAGCTGGACCAAATTAAAGCAGCCGGTTATTCCGAGGCAGCGAGAGTGCAATCCTCTGCTTCACAATACTCCTCATGGGGAACCGTAATAATTTCCAGTACAGAACCCAAGGTATTTGGCGCATTTCGACCATTCACCAACACCCGACCAGAGCGGCTGGCAATATATTCAAGGACCGTTCTACCTCTGGCATTCTTATATGCCGCCAGGCGTTGCCCCTTCTCCACGGTATCGCCATGGTTTACAAAAATCATTACCCAGTCGCTAACACGGTTTCGCGCAGGGGTGGAACGGGCCTGATTAGCCTGTATCCGCTCAACACCCAGTAACCCTGCGATTTTTCCAAGAGGTGGGGCCTCCGCTGCCCGTAAATGTGTCAATCCGCTAACAGCCAGAATAACGATAAACAGGCAGACTCTTTTCAACACGGTACTCCCACACATGGTTAACCCTGCGGGCACTGAGCCCGCACTACCGAGCATGTCGCCAAAGCCTTTTGGAAAGGGCAATAACTTAGGTATAGCTGACTAGGTAATTCACGCCAAGCGCGGCGCTCACAAGGCTGGGTGGACAAAAAAAAAGGGCCGGCAAAAGCCGGCCCTTTTTGAAATCTGTGCTAATGGGAAGTTAGCCCAGATCGATCCAGGTGGATTTCAGCTCACAGTACTTGTCCAGGGCATGTAGGGACTTGTCTCGGCCATTACCGGACTGTTTGAAACCACCGAAAGGCACAGTGATATCACCGCCAAAATAGTTATTTACCCACACGGAACCCGCATAAATATCGCGGGCCATGCGATGGGCGCGGCCCAGATTGTTGGTCCAGATACCCGCCGCCAACCCATAAATGGAATCATTGGCAATGGTGAGCGCTTCCTCTTCGCTCTCGAACTCAATTACCGACAATACTGGGCCGAAGATCTCCTCGCGGGCGATAGTCATATCACCGGTCACGCCGCGAAATACCGTGGGCTCGTAATAGTAGCCACCAGCTACCTCATCCACCGGCTTGCCGCCACACACCAGTTGTGCCCCCTGCTCCAGGCCCCTGGCCACATAGAACTCCACAGTATCGAACTGACTGCGGTCGATCAGCGCGCCCATCACCGTATTCGGATCTTGGGGATGGCCCGGCTTAAAGCGTTCGGCGGCCTTACTCACCTTTTGAATAAACTCATCAGTGATACTCTTTTCCACAAGCAGGCGTGAGCCGGCGGTACAGGTTTCCCCCTGGTTGTAGAAGATAGCCAGTGCAGCGGCATCGGCCGCCTTATCCAGGTCCGCATCAGCGAACACAATGTTGGGGCTCTTGCCGCCCAATTCGAGGAAGGTTCGCTTCAGGTTCGACTGGCCAGAATATTCGGTGAGGGTCTTGCCCACTTCGGTAGAACCGGTAAAGGTCAGGCAGTCGATATCCATATGCAGGCCCAGCGCCTTACCCAAACTGTTGCCAGGTCCAGGCAATACATTCAGTACGCCGTCGGGCAGGCCCGCCTCCTTAGCGAGCCTTGCCAGTTTGATGGCAGTAAGCGGAGTATTGGAGGCAGGCTTCAGGATTACGCTGTTACCAGTAGCCAGAGCCGGCCCGAGTTTCCAGGCAGTAGTGGAAAGGGGAAAATTCCAGGGCACAATGGCAGCCACTACACCGAGAGGCATACGGGTTACCAGGCCCAGCTCACCGGGGCCTGTGGGCGCCACTTCATCGTAGATTTTGTCAATGGCCTCGCCACTCCAGCGGATAGTGGTCACCGCACCGGGAACGTCCACGGCCATGGTGTCACCAATAGGCTTGCCCGCATCCAGACTTTCCAGCAAGGCGACTTCCACCATATGCTCTTCGATCAGCTCGGCGAAGCGCACCATAATCTTCTTACGTTGCATTGGCGGCATTTTCGACCACACGCCAGACTCAAATGTCTCGCGTGCAACACGCACTGCCAAGTCGGCATCCGCTGGGCCACAGCTGGCGATCTGCGCTAGCTCCTCACTATTGGCGGGGTTATGGGTAGCACGGGTTTCACCGGAGAGCGCGTCGACGTAACTGCCATTGATAAAGGCGCGGCCCTCGATCTTCAGTGAGGCCGCCAGGGCCTGCCATTCCTGCAGGTTTTCGGGGATTTTATTTTGCGCTGACATGGCACACCTCGTTTGAGACAGATAATTTGTCTGAGTTATATCGAAAATGTGATCACAAATCAAAAGGGATAGTAGATTTGGGTCCAGCCCCCCTTCAAACTGTGCCCACAGATTAGCGTGGTGAAGGTTCAAGCTATTTGGTGTAAGCAACTTTAACGGAGCTATGCCACCTGAGTTTCCACTTGTAGCCAGTCATCCTGTAACTGCATCATCAGCTTGTCACCGTGCTGCAGTTCGCCGACCCCCGCGGGAGTGCCAGTCAGAACTACATCGCCAGGCTCTAAGGTAAAGAAACTGCTGATATAGGCCACCAGGTCGAGAACCGGAGTGAGCATATGTTCAGTCTTGCCTCGCTGGCGTAATTCTCCATTCAGCCACAGGGAATAGCTGAGCTTATCCCAGTCCGGCAACCAGTCCAGTTTGGCGAAAGGCGAGAGAGGGCAGGAATTGTCGAAGCCCTTGGCCTTCTCCCAGGGGTGCCCGGCTTTCTTAAGTTGCGCCTGTAAATCACGCAGAGTCAGATCCAAAGCAAGGCCCAGTCCGGCGATCGCGGGTGGTACCTCGGCAGCATTGGCATTGCTCAACTTTTCACCGATAAGCAGTGCCAGCTCTCCCTCAAAGTGGCAGCTGCCGCGCCCTGCAGGCAGGTGGATAGGTTGAGCCATATCCACAGCTGCTGTAGCCGGCTTTATAAACAGCAGGGGCTCTTCCGGCACCGGATTATTGAGCTCAGCAGCATGGTCGGCATAGTTACGCCCCACGCAGACAATCTTGCCGAGCCTGAAAGGAACCTCGCTGCCACAAGTGAATTGGTGTTGGTACATAAATAAACCAGATAGTTAGGATAGGTATTTCGAATAAAGCGATATAACCAGCATGTGCTATGATCGCGCCTTCGCCTGTCTCCCGACACCCGAAGAAGTGACCCAACCGGAATAAATGCACCTGTATCGTGTTATTCGCACTCAGTGAAGAGATAGTTTATGGCTCCGCACAATACCGATCAAAGAAAGTCCCTGCAAAAAGACAAGATTCGCATCCTGCTGCTGGAAGGTGTACACCAGTCGGCCATCGACCTGCTCGCCTCCCGTGGCTACACCAATGTGGAGTACCTGAAAACTTCACTGCCTGAAGACCAGTTGATCGAAAAGATCGCAGATGCCCACTTTATTGGTATTCGCTCGCGTACTCAGCTAACCCGCAAGGTATTGGAGCATGCCTCCAAGTTGGTGGCTATCGGCTGTTTTTGCATAGGCACCAACCAAGTGGACCTACAAGCGGCGACAGAACTGGGGATTGCCGTATTTAACGCACCCTATTCCAACACGCGCAGTGTGGCGGAACTGATTATTGCCGAGACCATCTTTATGCTGCGCGGCATCCCAGAGAAAAATGCGGTATGCCACCGTGGTGGCTGGCTCAAGTCCGCGGTTGGCTCTTTTGAGGCCCGCGGTAAAACCCTCGGTATTATCGGCTACGGTGCTATTGGCTCGCAGGTATCGGTAATGGCTGAGGCCATCGGCATGCGCGTGAAATTCTATGATGTTGTTACCAAGCTACCACTGGGCAATGCCAACCAAGTGAGCGCCCTGAATGAGCTATTGCGGGAATCTGATGTGGTTTCCCTACATGTACCAGAACTCCCCTCTACCAAGTTGATGATGGGTGCGGAACAGATCGCACAAATGAAACCCGGTGCCATTCTGTTAAACGCCTCTCGCGGTACTGTGGTCGATATCGATGCGCTCGCACAAGCCCTGAAAAGCGGCAATCTGGCCGGTGCCGCCATAGATGTTTTCCCGGCGGAACCCCGAGGTAATGATGACGAATTCGTCTCTCCCTTGCGTGGTATTGATAATGCGCTGCTAACCCCCCATGTGGGCGGCTCCACCATGGAAGCCCAGGAGAATATCGGCACTGAGGTAGCGGAAAAACTGACGCACTATTCCGATAATGGCACCACAACCAGCTCAGTCAATTTCCCCGAGGTAGCACTGCCCGGCCATATCGGCACGCATCGCCTGCTACATATCCACAAAAATGTGCCTGGTGTATTGAGCGCGATCAACCAGGTGTTTTCCGAGAACACCATTAATATCTCCGCTCAGTTCCTGCAAACAAACGAAACCGTGGGTTACGTAGTCATCGATGTGGATGCGGAGTACTCTGATCTAGCCCTGGAAAAACTTAAGAATATCCCCGGCACCCTGCGCTGCCGCGTACTGTTCTGAGCGCATAAGCACCCGACTGGGGTAAACAGAAGGGAAGGCAGGTTTTCAAACCTGCCTGCGCCCTTACCTACTCATTAGTAGGTAAGGGGATTGATCCCAACTGACAGGCACTTCTACAATGCCCCCTCCTATTCTGTTGGCTAGACTCCGCGCGCAGCCCCCGCGTGTCCGAGCCCAACCTGATATTTCGATTTTCCACAGCAGGTGTTCCCTTGCGCAATAATGATTCCGCCACCACCGGCTTTCTCGCCGGCGTTGCCGCCTTTCTCATTTGGGGATTAGCCCCGCTCTACTTTAATCAGCTACAGGAGATCCCCGCGGCGGAAATCCTCTCGCACCGCAGTATCTGGTCACTGGTGCTGGCGCTGCTGAGCTTGCTAATACTGGGCAAGCTGCCCAGCCTCTTAAGTACCTTGCGCGATACGAAGAAAATGCGAATGTTGGCTATGACTTCGGCGCTCATTGGCAGCAACTGGCTGGTATTTATCTGGGCCGTTAATAACGGACATCTGTTGGAAAGCAGTCTTGGGTACTACATCAATCCATTAATCAGTATTCTCCTGGGTGTATTGTTCCTGGGAGAAAAGCTGCGCTACCTGCAATGGCTGGCGGTTGCACTAGCCGCTGTGGGGATTGCCCATGAACTGTGGCAGTTCGGCCGTATACCCATCATCGCCTTATTCTTGGCAAGCTCTTTTGCCTTCTATGGACTGGCACGCAAGCTCGCACCAGTGGAGAGCCTCACCGGCCTCACCGTGGAGACCCTGTATATGCTGCCGATAGCATTGATTTACTTGGTTTGGAGCAGCAGCCCTACCAGCAACCTATTGAATAACAGCTGGGAGCTGAACAGCCTTCTGATACTAGCCGGGCCCATCACCCTGATTCCGCTCCTGCTGTTCACCATCGCTGCTCGCAGGCTCAACCTGTCTACGGTGGGGTTCCTGCAATACATCGGCCCCTCAATCATGCTGGGGGTAGCCACCCAAATCCTGGGCGAGCCCTTTGGTGAAGGCAAACTCACCACTTTCATGTTTGTATGGATTGGGCTTGCACTCTATTCCCTCGACGCCCTGGTCCAGAGGCGCAAGCTCCACTTGCAAGGCAAGGCGACTCTATAGCAAATTCGCGACTGGGAACGTCCCTTCCCAATTGTGGGGTAATTGGCGGTGAAGAATAAATCAAACGCCGCCATGCACTAAAGCCCAGCTGTGCGGGACTTGAAGGCCAATGCCGCTACATTAAAGCACTCTGTGTATTGCACATATTTTATTCCCATCAGGATCGCGTAAATAGGCAACATACAGCTTGCCCGCGACACCGTCTCGTATTCCCGGTGGATCTTCACAGCGAGTGCCACCATATTCGAGTCCAGCCCCATGCCAGGCATCGGCCTCCATTTGACTACTTGCGGTAAATCCAATTGTGCCACCATTGGCGTGACAGGCTGGCTTTCCATCAATTGGCTTAGTGATTGCAAAAACACCGGTCTCTGTAAAATAAAAACAGCGGCCTTTTTCATCAATGAATCCAGGTTTATGACCCAAGCTCCCCAAGACCGCATCATAAAATGCCTTGGATTTCTGCATATCATTGGTACCTACCATAATATGGCTGAACATAGCCCCTCCAATTTTGGATAAAAGTAAAACCAACAAGCATATACTCACAGTTTGATATGTTGACTGCAATAACAGAAACCGCCGAAACTCAACAACATTTGGACGTAATCGTCACATCTCCAAGGAAGTAGTGTCACCAGGATTTTATCCCGTCATAAACGCTGAGCTCTTAATTTTTTACAACTCATAAGCGTCACTTGGTTATTTTCAATCGAATAAAATCCCGAGCATTCATCAATCCTGAGTCAGGAGGATTAGCCTGAGAAACTTATTACTCGTGAAAATTAGTCGAGAATATTTAGGCAGTCACAATTTCCATTTCCCCACTATACGCAAGAACTTTACCCACAGCTGACATCGTCACCTTCACATCAAACCAGTAGGCTCCATTCACCTCATATTCTTTTGCAACTATTTTAGGGCTTAATAATTTTGGCAAGGGAATACCGAAAATGCTCGTCTTCACGAAGCGATAACCGAGGCTTCCATCAGTCTCTACAGGGTAAAAGTACATCCGCAAAGGCCCCATCTTTTCAAACAAAAGATCCCCATTTGATGAGAACTGGGAGCTCAATATGAGTCCATCAAAGTTACGCACCCACAGAATAGTATCATTGAGATGGTGGCACTCCACACGAAGAGTACATTCACGGTTTTGTTTGGGGAAACCAAACAGAGCACAAATGATATTGGCGATCAAACCGCCCCGCTCAACCCTCACTACCCCTTCTATCACTTTCTTGCCATTATGAACTTCCCGAATAATGGGTGAGAGCTTTTTGTAAGAGTCGCCCATATTTCTAGAAATAATATTCGTTGTCATTACTGAATTCATTGCCAATTAATTGATCCCAATCGCGAAATAATAATCTGGCAAACTAACCAGTTACTATAGGGTCAGAAGGAAAGAATACACTGCACTCGAGACGCGCTGTGAATACATCCCTGTAAGCTCCTAATCGGCATCCATGCCTCATATGGTCCCGAGCGCAGTGTATTCTTTCCTTCCCCCTTTTTGGTAACGCGGCACCAGCATGAGCCGTCGTCAGCCATAGGCCAGAATCAGCCATAGGCCAGAATCAGCCCATGAAATACCGGCAGATTCACATATCTGTGCCATCATTTCATTGCCAAGTTCGCGGTAACAGGAGAGGTCGAAAAAGCGCTATGGGAGTTTCATGTAGCTATTAAAAGGTATCGTACAAATAAAGAGATACCCCAAATTCTACTATTGATTCAGCCAGTCATCCAAAGCGGCAAGTATCTGATGACGGTAAGGCTGGGTTTCATTAATCATCTGATGACGAGCACCGCGAATCAACACACGATGGCAGTGGGGGAATCTATCTCGAATGGCGCGCATATCGTAGCGCCAGTCGACAGTGCCATCTCCGGTACCCTGTACCACAAGAATCTTACGCGGATTACGCGAAGTTTTAGGAAAGGTTCTTATCCAATCCACCATGGCCCCGAGCCAGCACATGGAGATCACCGGGGACTGCAGGGGGTCGAGTAGAGCCTGGCGCCGGGAGAACTCCGCATCATGGGTATTGATCGTAAACTCACGGCTGGGCTCACTGATAAACAGGCGCCCCAGATAATACTTCCATTTGACCAGATGCCAATTGGCCGGGCGCACCAGGGGAGCGAGTAGAAAAACCTTATCCAGTGGCTGCCGGCGGCTGTACTGTAAATGGGCCAGTAATGCCGCGCCGCCGGTGCTCTGCCCTAAAGCATGCCAAGGCTTGGGCAGTTTTTCTGCAGCGATAGATAAAAGCCGATCAAACACTTGGCGATATTGCAGGAAAGTCTGGATAGCTACCCGCTCGCCGCTGGAAAGGCCATGGCCGGGGAAATCAAAAATTACCACATTTAGATTTCGCTCAAGCCCAAAGCGAATTGCAGGCCCATAAATGCCAGTATGATCAAAATAACCATGACAAATAAATAAGGTGCCGCGGGGATTCTCAACTAACCAATACTGGGACACCAACTCAAAACCGGCGGCATTGAAAGTGCCGACTCCAGTTTTATGGACGAGGGGAAAGTGTAAATCGTAAAAATTTCGGTAATCCTGCATTTCCGTCAGCAACGGTGCCGCATCATTGGCAAAGTCCAACTGAGGCAGCTTCTGGCGCAGCGCCGTGTAGTCCGGGCGCTTAATCACCGGGCTGCTTTCGTAGGTGCTGATATCTTGCAAGGTTTCCATTTATCTAATGGTACTGCATTTTTGCCGAGGTGAAAGTGATGCTGTGGACAGACGAGGGGCTTAAATGCAAAAAGGCGGGCCTTAGGCCCGCCTTTCGTCGCTTTCAGGGAGAGTAACTGCTTACTTAATTTGCGGTTCCAACTCACCAGTAGCATAGCGTTGGCTCATAGCATCAAGGCTCAGCGGGCGAATCTTGCTTGCCCTACCAGCGGTACCAAAGGCTTCATAACGCGCTACACAAATTTCCTTCATGGCCTGCAGGGCAGCCTTGTAGAATTTGCGCGGGTCGAATTCGGAAGGGTTCTCAGCCAGAAAGCGGCGGGTCGCGCCGGTAGAGGCAAGGCGCAGGTCAGTATCGATATTGACCTTGCGTACACCGTACTTGATGCCTTCGCAAATCTGCTCAACCGGTACACCATAAGTTTCGGGGATTTCACCACCGAACTCATTGATCACCGCCAACCACTCCTGCGGTACAGAAGAAGAACCATGCATTACCAGATGGGTACCCGGTATACGCGCGTGGATTTCCTTAATGCGATCGATAGCGAGAATATCCCCAGTGGGCGGGCGGGTGAACTTATAGGCACCGTGGCTGGTACCACAGGCAATTGCCAGGGCATCCACTTTGGTTTTCTGCACAAAGTCCGCCGCCTCTTCCGGGTCGGTCAACAGCTGATCATGAGACAGTTTGCCTTCAGCACCAACACCGTCTTCTTCGCCGGCCATACCGGTTTCCAGGGACCCCAGGCAACCCAGCTCACCCTCAACGGAAACACCGCAAGCATGTGCCATGTCAACCGCACGCTGGGTAACATCAACATTGTACTCATAAGAGGCAGGGGTCTTGCCATCCTCTCTCAGGGAACCGTCCATCATTACGGAGCTGAAACCCAATTGAATGGAGCGCTGACATACCGCCGGGCTGGTGCCGTGGTCCTGATGCATCACTACTGGAATTTCTGGGAACTCTTCAATAGCAGCGAGAATCAGGTGACGCAGGAATGGCGCACCGGCATATTTGCGCGCTCCAGCAGAAGCCTGAACGATTACTGGAGAGTCGGTCTCTTTGGCCGCCTCCATAATCGCACGCATTTGCTCCAGGTTGTTGACGTTAAATGCGGGTACGCCGTAACCATGCTCAGCGGCATGGTCCAGCAATTGGCGCAGGCTGATAAGAGCCATAGTTAATTCCTTTCTCGTCTACTCGTCGTATTTGTAATTTTTTGCTTTTATCACCTCCGGCTAACACCGGCAGGCGTCATTAGGGTTTATCTCAATCGTCAGCGCGTGACTCAAGTATCGCAACCGCTGGAAGTTTCTTACCTTCAACATATTCCAGGAAGGCACCGCCGCCTGTGGAAATATAAGATACCTTGCCGGCGATACCATATTTATCCACAGCCGCCAAAGTGTCACCGCCACCGGCGATAGAGAAGGCATCGCTATCGGCAATAGCCCTGGACAGGTGCTCGGTACCAGCACCGAACTGGTCAAACTCGAATACACCTACAGGGCCGTTCCATATGATGGTTTTGGCGCCGTTGAGAATCTCAGCCAGCTTTTCGGAGGACTGGGGACCGATATCGAAGATCATATCGTCTTCAGTTACGGCATCCGCAGGTTTGGTCTCAGCTACAGCCGCCTCACTAAACGCTTTGCCAGTAACAACATCCACCGGGACAGGGATATCGCACTTCTGCATCAGACTCTTCGCTGTATCCACCAGGTCATGCTCACACAAGGATTTGCCTACCGGCTTGCCGCTGGCAGCGAGGAAAGTATTGGCGATACCACCGCCAACAATCAGTTGATCTACCTTGTCAGCCAGGCTCTCAAGAACTGTGAGTTTGGTGGACACCTTCGAGCCACCAACAATTGCTACCAGCGGGCGCGCCGGTTCGGCGAGAGCCTTCTCCAGGGCATCCAACTCAGCGGCAAGAAGAGGACCGGCACAGGCAACAGGTGCAAATTTAGCTACGCCATGAGTAGAAGCCTGGGCGCGATGTGCGGTGCCGAAAGCATCCATAACAAAGACATCGCATAGAGCGGCATAGGCTTTGGCTAGCTCTTCGCTATCTTTCTTCTCACCTATGTTGAAGCGCACATTCTCAAGCAGAGCTACCTCGCCATCGGCCAACTCTACGCCGTCGCGCCACTCCTTGATCAGAGCTACTTCACGACCCAGTAGCTCACCCAAGTGGGTGGCAACCGGTGCCAGAGAAAACTCTTCAGCGTATTCACCCTCAATCGGGCGCCCCAGGTGGGACATTAGCAGCACTTTGGCACCGGCATCAATGGCGGCCTGGACCGTAGGAAGCGCCGCACGGATACGGGCATCAGAAGTCACCCGGCTATCTTTCACCGGTACATTCAAGTCCTCGCGAATTAGTAGGCGCTTACCCGCTAAGTCCAGACCTGTCATCAGTTTGACCGCCATTCGCCAATCCTCTTCTACTTCGATTAACTGAAAATTTGGGCGCGGAGTATATCAACAGCACCCCACCGGTGCCGACAGGAAAACACGGAAAAACACTGTAAAATCGCCGGACAGATAGCCCTGAAACGCAAATGGTTCTGTCTAGCGGGTCTGGACATGCTCCTGGCAGCCTATTTTGGCGAGTAGAGGCGCCAAAAGCCAAATCCGATTCATTTCTTATTTGTTGAATCCGCCCTATTAAATACTGATCTTGCGGCAGGTCTGGACAGTGGGTGTTTAACCCGCCCAACGTGTAGATAAATACCAAAGTTCATGCGGGAAAAGTAAAATCAGTTTTCGACCAACCGGTCTATTGAATCGGTCAAAATACTGACTCGTTATATCTAACCTATTGATACAAAATACCTTTTCGCAAGATATCCACACCGCTAAAATCGCCGCCCGCCCCCCAATTTACAACAACACAATCCAGCCAGTGATTTCTCGCCGGCAGATAAATCATGGAGATCCACTACCTATGGAACGATCGGACAGCGATATTGTTTTCCAAAGTTACGGACGCTGCTGCAACAACGAACAGTTTTTTATCGATTTTTATGAGCGCTTTATGGACAGCTCAGTAGATATTCGCGAACTTTTTACCAAAACAGATATGAAAGTCCAACGCCACCTGTTGCGCAATGGCATTATGCAACTTGTCCTCTACGCTCGTGGCATGTCTGACACCAAACTTCGCGCTCTGGGCAAAAGTCATGATCGCAATGGCTACAATATTCCCCCCGAATGGTACCATTTGTGGCTGGATGCCCTGATCGCGACCCTGCGTCAACATGATGGCGACTTTTCCCCCGAGGTCGAAGCCGCCTGGAACTGCGCATTAACATCAGGGATCAATATTATTCGCCAAGCTTACTGACCGACCACATAAAAGTACCGATTTCTCACTTGACGACCTGACGGTTTGCCATGCACTTCTCGAATATATATAAACCCTTAATTGGAAAGTCATTACAGCTGGTAAAGTGGAAAGAGCTGATTCAAATTTAACTTGAACACTCCATCTTCTGATTACCCCCACCAAGATAAAGAGAGCACAAACTATATTTTCCGGCTAATGAGCTCCAAGGCCGCCAATCCCGATAAATGCTCATTGCGGTTAGGGATTACTTAGGATTATTCGATAAGGAAAACTCTATGAAAATTGTACGGAAGTGCAGCATACCTTTGGCATTTACACTGGCGATATCCGCTTGCGGTGAAGCCCCACAAAATAATACGAGCTCCCGGGGTCAGATATCTCCATCCGCATCAACTTTTGAAAGCTCAGTTGAACCTCTAACAATCAGTTACGAAAAATTTACCTTACCGAATGGACTCCGCGTTCTGGTGCATGAAGATCACAAAGCACCGATTGTATCCGTTGGTGTCTGGTACCACGTAGGTTCCAAAGATGAAAAGCCTGGGCGTACAGGCTTTGCACACCTGTTTGAACACCTGATGTTCAACGGCTCGGAAAATTACAATGATGAGTATTTCAAGCCCTTCGAACTAGCCGGAGCTACCGGTATGAATGGTACCACCTGGCTGGACCGTACCAACTACTTCGAAACAGTACCGAGCAATGCCCTGGATATGGCCCTATGGATGGAGTCCGACCGGATGGGTCACCTTCTTGGAGTAATTACCCAGGAAAAACTCGACACACAGCGCGGTGTGGTACAGAACGAGAAGCGTCAGGGGCAGAACCAGCCCTATGGCAAAGTCTGGAGTCGCATGCAAAAAGCGATATTCCCCGCGGGCCACCCCTATTCCTGGACCACCATTGGGTCCATGGAGGATCTGAATGCGGCCACACTAGAGGACGTACATGAGTGGTTTAATCAGTACTATGGCGCAGCCAATACGGTACTGGTGCTGGCCGGTGATATCGATGTCGACACCGCCAAAGAAAAAGTCAATAAATACTTCGGTGATATTCCTGCTGGCCCCCCGCTAATTAAGAAAAAAGCCTGGATTGCCAAACGTAACCAGTCCAGCCGGGAGCATATGTACGACCGTGTCGCCCAGTCACGGCTATATAAAGTTTGGAATACACCCAATCTGTCTCATGAGGATGCCAAGGCGGTTGCCCTGGCTGCCGCAGTACTCGGTGGTGGCAAAAACTCACGGTTATATAAGCGCCTCGTTTATAAGGACCAAATTGCAACAGATGTTAGTGTGGGATTACACGAATTCGAGTTGTCATCTATATTTCCAATTGTCGCCAACGCCAAACCTGGTATCAAACTCTCCACAATCGAAGCCGCAATTGAAGAGGAGCTACAACAATTCCTTAAAGAGGGGCCAACCGAAGAGGAGTTGGTCCGTGTCAATATGAGCGAATACGCCAGCTATGCACGCAACCTTGAACAAGTCGGAGGTTGGGGCGGCAAGGGAGTAATCCTTGCCCGTGGCGAGCTTTACCTAAACAATCCGAATGCCTACCTTGATGCATTAAATGATAAGCAATCAATAACCCCCCGACAGGTACAAGAAGCGGCACAGAGATGGCTTTCCACTGGTGACTACAATTTGGAGGTGCACCCCTTCCCGGAATATACCACTACCGAATCCAGTGCAGACAGGTCCAAGCTTCCCGAGACCGGTGAATTCCCCAGTGTGCCCTTCCCCAAATTAAAAACGGCCAAGCTTTCCAATGGCTTAAAAGTGGTCCTAGCAGAACGTCATTCAGTGCCCGTGGTAGATATACGTCTACAATTTGATGCCGGCTACGCTGCCGATCAGGGAAACAAGCTAGGCACTTCCAGTTACGCAATGTCCATGCTTAAAGAGGGTACCAATAACCTGGATGCACTGGAAATCAGTGCAAAAGAGGAAATGCTAGGAGCGCGAATCAGTACAGGTGCCGATATAGACACATCCACAGTGCGGCTTAATGCACTGACAGCTAACCTGGATGACTCTATATCGCTGTTTGCCGATATTGTTATGCGACCAGCCTTTTCAGACGATGAGATTGAGCGCAAACGTAGTCGTTGGATCGCCTCTATCCACCAGGAAAAGACTCGACCAGTAGAGATGGCTCTACGCAGCCTGCCTCCACTTCTATATGGCTCTGGCCACGCTTATAGTGTGCCTCTTACAGGCTCTGGTACCGAGGATTCCATAAAATCACTGAATCGTAACGATTTGGTAAATTACCATCAAAACTGGATGCGCCCAGACAATGCCACCCTTGTGGCTGTGGGTAATATCACATTGGTTGAACTGACACAAAAACTGGAACACCACTTTGCTGACTGGCACACACCTGAAAGCCCGCTTCCACAAAAGAACCTGACCCAGGTAGCCCTCCCTGAAAAAGCCAGTATCTACCTGATTGACAAGCCAGGGGCCGAACAAACCATGATCATCGGTGGTCTACTGGCGCCTTCAGAAAAGATTGCGGAGCGCGAAGCACTGCATATGATGAAAGATATCTTGGGCGGTACCTTCACCGCACGCCTCAATATGAACCTACGCGAGGACAAGCACTGGGCCTACGGTGCCTACGCTTTTATGAACGGTGCAAAAGGGCAGCAACCACTAATGATTTATGCCCCTGTCCAGACCGACAAAACCACAGAGTCTCTGCAGGAATTACAAAAAGAATTACGAGCCTACATCAGCCAAAAGCCCGCAGGTAAAGATGAACTGGAAAAAGTAAAAAGCAAACGGGTTAATGAATTACCAGGCCGCTTTGAAACTATAAACGCAGTCTCTGGTGCAGTTTCCAATATGATTACTTATGAGCGCCCACTAGATTATATGAATACCTACGCAGATCAAATTCGCAGTATTGAAGTTAATACTATCCACAAGCTTGCCCAAGAGATAATCAAACCTGATCAGTTTACTTGGGTAATCGTTGGAGATAAGAGCAAAATTGAAGAAGGTATTCGCAAATTGAATATCGGCCCAATGATTCAGCTTAACGTCGATGGAAAAGTTATTGCAAGGCTGACCACCAACTAATCCTACTCCATAAAGGCAATCAATTAGCTATTTGCGCTAACTGATTGCCTATTTCAATTGCAAATGACACTCTCACCCAGCGCCCTGCTTACCTAAGATCCACAAAGAACAAGTGATGCTATATCTGCAAGCATCATAGGTTAACCTTTATGTAAAGACAGTTCGTATACTACTGGGTCAGAAGGGAAGAATACACTGCACTCGAGACTCGCTATGAATAAATCCCTGTAAGCTCGTAATCGGCATTCATACCTCATACGGTCCTGAGCGCAGTGTATTCTTCCCTTCCCACTTTTTAGTATATTTATTTAAAATAATATATTCGCAAGCAAAAATACATATCATATTTTTCACTGAACACAAAGAAATCTAAAGAATGCCTCATGGATTTCTCCGCTGATTTATAACCCTATATTAATGGAATTCATATAATCAGATATAGGATCTAGGAAATCTCTGACTTACTCTGCGATATCTCTGGCCATCAGGGCAGCTCAAAATCAAGACGCGGCATTATATAATTATTCAGAGGTTCCTTTAGTCAAAGATACCCAGCCCAAACAACCAGAACCTTAAAATAAGTAAGTGCCCACTGGCAAAAAAATTATAATTTGACAAATAAACGAATCAAATAGGCAATACCTCAATTAATTTTTTAGGATTAACTTAGCAAGATTACGAATTTGCAACACAGCGCACAGACCTAAAGAAACCAACTTCACGAAAAGTCTGAAACCGGTATTCTCTCACTGCGCAATAACAACAAAAAGCAATAAATTATCAGGAGTAAAAAATGAAAACCACTATATCGATGATTGCTACTAGCCTACTGACTATGGCTATAGCAAGCAATGTCTATGCTGAAGAAAAACGCTATATCATCACCTTTAAACAAGGCAAAGGTGAAGCAGTAAAATCTCAAATGAGAGAAAAAGGCGGACGTAAAGCCCTGGAAATGCGCCGACAAAATGCCATGGCAGCCCACCTCCCAGAAAAAGCACTGCAGGCTCTGCGCAAGAATCCAAACATCGAGTTTATTGAGGAAGACGTAAAGCGTTACCCCATGTCTCAGCAAGTACCCTTTGGTATCCCCATGGTACAGGCTGATCAACTATCGGACCTCCAGGCTGGTAACCGCACAGTATGTATTATTGATTCTGGTTACGACATAGTACATGAAGATCTCTCTGGCAACGCGGTAACCGGTAGCAGTGACCCCAGTGGTGCAGGCAACTGGTATGAGGATCAGAGCGGCCACGGTACCCACGTAGCCGGTACTATCGCCGCGATGAATAACGATACCGGTGTTGTCGGAGTGATGCCCAGCAGTAATATCAACTTACATATCGTCAAAGTTTTTGGCGGCGATGGTTGGGCCTACTCTTCTTCCCTGATGGCTGCCGCAGAGGTTTGTGCTGACAACGGCGCAAATGTGATTAATATGAGCCTCGGGGGTGAAAGAGGCAACGTCTTCGAAAGGCGCGCATTCGACAGTTTGAACAATCGCGGTATTTTATCCATTGCTGCAGCTGGCAACGATGGCAATACGCGCCACTCTTACCCGGCCTCTTACGATTCAGTAGTATCTGTAGGCGCACTTGACTCCAATAAGGAAATCTGGGCCTCTTCCCAGCAGACAAATCAGGTAGAACTTTCCGCACCCGGTGTACAGGTTCTCTCATCCGTACCGACTGGCACCGGTAGAATTGCTTCATTGAGTGTGGCAGGAGCTGAGATTGAAGCCGCCCCCATTTCAGGCTCACCCCTTGGCAATATCAGTGGCGCATTGGAAAATTGCGGCACTGCAGAATCTGCCTGTAACAGTGCCGCTGGTAAGGTGTGCTTAATTGAGCGTGGCAATATCAGCTTTGCAGAAAAAGTTGTAAACTGTGAAGCCGGTGGCGGTATCGCAGCAGTAATCTATAACAATGAAGCCGGCCTACTTTCCAGTGCCACTTTGGGTGAAACAGTCACTAACATTCCCTCTGTAGGCATCTCAGATAGCGATGGTAGTGCTCTTCTGGATCAGCTAGGCACCAACGCTACTTTGGCCAACAATGCCAGTGACTACGAATATTTCGATGGTACTTCCATGGCAACTCCTCATGTTGCCGGCGTGGCCGCATTGGTTTGGAGCCACTTCCCCAACTGTAGCAACACTGAAATCCGTGCTGCACTAACCGCTACGGCGGAAGATCTGGGTGTATCCGGCCGTGACAACGCCTACGGTTATGGATTAGTTCGAGCCAAGGCGGCTTACGATTACCTGGAAACCAATGGTTGCACGGGGTCCATTTAATTTGAGGTAGAGACTTCCAATAGTAGAGAGGGAGTATATGCTCCCTCTCTATATTTACAGCCTGCTATTTATGCCCATCGAACACTTAATCCGTATCCCTGTTTAACATTCTAAATCCGCTTTCTCAATACTATCTTTCGGTATAATTTTTTTACTGATCAGCTGCTGCAAAATTTCTGCACATTTACTGCGAAAGGTATCCCTGACCAGGCGAACAGCCGGGGTGATCGACTGCCTTCCGGGGCAAACAAGCCACAGTTCAGTCTCCTTAGGGAGATAGTCGGGCATTACAGCTAGTACTTTCCCCTCCAACAAGTCTGAAGACATATCTAAAGTGGATTTTATTGCCAAGCCCTTGCCTGCCACGCACCAGCGTCTGACTAGATCCCCATCATTCGAAGAGCGATTACCATTCATACGCACCTTGAACACCGCCCCAGCCCGAGAGAACTCCCAGACACTGTGGACAATATCGTGTAACTGATAAAAGAGCCCATTGTGGCTCTTGAGATCATCCGGATTACAGGGCACCCCCTGCCGGTCCAGATAGCCCGGTGCCGCGCAAAGTAATCGCGGTACATCACAAATCTTAAACCCATAAAGGCTTGCATCTCCCGGAGGTCCATAGCGCAGCGCTATATCCACCGGGTCCCGGTAAAAGTCTACCTGGCTATCGCTGATATTAACTTTAAGGTTAATCCCCGGATGCAGCTCCTGAAACTCATCGAGCCAGGGCGCGACCAGATTGCGCCCCAGGTCAGAGGAAACACCTATACGCAAATCGCCACTTATGTCTGCACCTTCCTCCTTCAAATCCTGCCGCGCTAAGTCCAGCATAACTAGCGCTTCTTCACATTTGGGGATAAATCGCTCGCCCGCACCAGACAACCTCAACTGCCGGGTGGTGCGAATAAACAGGTCTGCCCCCAGAGCACTCTCAACACGCTTGATCGCCGCACTGGCTGTCGCAGTGCGCATATTCAGACTGGCTGCGGCTGCGGTAATACTGCGGAATTCCGCTACTTTAAGGATGACTTCCAAGTCTTCGATAAGCATATTTTCAATTATTTTTTGATAAAGATTCAAGGATTATAGCGTTTAAAGGGGGGCAATCTACTCTTAAAATATCCCAGTGACATCAATACCGCTGGATACAGAAAAAAGGCAAATCCTGCCTTAATGAGAAGAGCAGTATTGCTGACAGATAGAAACAGCAAACAGGAATGGGGCCTCTAATTCGAGAAAGTGCCTCACTCTCTAAGCCAACACTGATTCATGAGGGTAAAGCATGAGCAAGCTCACAATCGTAGCAAACATCAAAACCAAAGCCGACAAAATCGACCTGGTAAAATCTGAACTCCTAAAGTTGATTGCTATCACTCGCGCTGAAAAGGGTTGCATCAATTACAATCTACACCAAGATAATGACAATCCGACACACTTCGTTTTTTACGAAAACTGGGAAAGCCGCGACCTATGGCAAACCCATATGAACAATAATCACCTCAAAGAATATATGGCTGCTACTGAGGGAGCTGTTGACGAATTTACCCTGAATGAAATGACTGAGATCGACAGCTAAGTAGCCGGTCTGAGCGGAGCCAAGGCAAACTTGACACCGCTCAGACGCCATTTATCGCTCGGTAGAGATCGCTACAACGAGTTCCGATACCTATCCCGCTATTTTCAGAGTGACATGATAGATTTTGAAATCTGTTTCCCATAGTAAACCCTTATGCTTCCGGCATATGAGTAGGGAGACTTTGAAAACATCTTAACATATTCAAGACAAGCAATACTTTTATTGCAAAATTATGGAATAATTCTCTGTGAATGGAGCCGAAATAAAAAGGGAATTTCAAGCAATCCAGCGCATATCCAATTTCACATTATCCTGTTATTTTAACGTTTACTATCTGCCACCTGCTTTACTTGATTACTGAAGGCAGCATGCTGCATACCAATAGTGCCCAAAGCCTCAACCGGCAAGAAAACTTTATTATTGGATGCTGCCATTTTTATCTAGAACTTCCAAAGTTCGGTAAGATAAATACATGTCCGTTACCGATTTAGCTAGCAGATCATTAACCTCTTTCTGGCCTATTGCCTTCTCACGAGCAATTGCACGGTTCATTTTTCCCTTTCCAGATCCCGCTCCATTTGGATATTTTGAATTGGGCCTTCTCTTGCTCTATTAATTCACGGCGCTCAGGTACACGCTCCTTGGCTTGAGTAATTACCTTCGGGAATTGAACATCGGCAAGGCCAAGACGCTTGATTTCAATTGGGGTCCCCTCAAGGGATTTAGAAACCTCCCGGAAAAGTTCCCGACTCAAGGATTCACGACTGGGGGCAATTTCATTAATGGAGTACTTGGCCACAACACCACGCACCACATCCCGTATCACCGCCTGAGCATAGGTACTGTAGACATGGTTAACTGAGATACTGCCATTGACCGGAGGAATACGGTCAAATACCTGATCAATAGCATCATTACTGATAGCCCCGGTCATGCGCACATCGAAGCTCATATTGAGCTGGTCTTTGGGCATAAAGACCTTAAATTTTTCCAGATGGCCGAAATCTGAGATCGTCGTGGTTACAAGTTTGTCACAGTAAAATAAACTCATATCCAGACGAAACTTGGAAGGTGGTACCACTTCTGACTTGTAACCATTCTTAGTGAGAACCTTACCGACATGTGCCGGCGGCACCTCTACCCGATCCGCACATGCTGCCATAAATACCAGGGAAGTCAGCAGACCCAATACAACGGTAAAACGGAGTGTTATGTTATCCCAAAAACCAAAAGAGAGGAAAGCTAGGGCAATCAAGTAGAAACCGTAGGACGAAGAAACCATTGAAATTATGGTATCATCAAAAAAATGGAGCTTAAATAATGCTCCCCTTGTCTTGGGTATTAAACAATTAATCTTTTGGTGAAATCATGCAGCTGGAATTTATCACTGCCACATTTTTTAATCTCGGTGTAAATCTTATTTATACATTGCTGGCCCTATTCATAGGGATAGCCGCACTGATTACCATCGATAAAAAACTGTTGCGTACTGTGGACATCGAAGGAGAGCTAAAGAATGGTAATATTGCCGTTTCCATTTTTGCATCCACAATCTTAATTTTTGTAGCCATTATTATTTCTTTTGGCCTGAAGGGATAGGGCCGTGCGTAAATGCATTGCTCCGCTGCTTATTCTCTCTGTGCTATTAATTATGCCGGAGATTTTGTGCAATACCCTGCTAACATCTTCAAGTGACACTCCTACCCCAAGCTCTACTAATCGGGCCTATGGCACAACCAATACCCCCAATGAAGATCGCCAATATGGGATCGTAAGGGTAACTGGCACTACCCACCCATTGCCGGAAGAGACAATCCAGAAAGTAGTTGCCAGGCGTACACTAGAGGAAAGCGCTCATGTTTCCATATGGAACTGGCAGGGACTTAAGGCCGTAACCGCATCCGCAAGGGGACTAGACCAAGAGCACCACTTTGCCAACAGCTATCTAGTAGGGTTCAAACCCTTCAAGACCAAGCAATTGTGGGTACCCCTATATACACTGGCTATGAATAAGGAATACCAGTACGACCACCTACAGTACGCAGGCTTGTCTGATATCTGGCAAACTTCTCGCCAAGCCTACTACCAAAAGCGTGGTGATTGCGAAGACCATGCCATTTTACTAGCTGACTGGCTGATTGAACTGGGCGTGGATGCACGTGTGGCGCTGGGCACCCACAATGGCCAAGGCCACGCCTGGGTAGTGGCCATAGTGGAAAACCAGGAGTACCTTCTGGAGGCAACCAGCAAGCGGCGTCAGACCAGCTGGCAGGCAATGCCATTGGCTGCCCTGGCTGAAGGCTATGAAGTGGAATTTCAATTCAACCGTCACTTCTTCTGGGCGAAAAAAAGCTCCGCGCCCACCCGAAAATACCGCGGTAATCACTGGATCAAGAAATCCCAATTTGTACGCAGTTGATTGGTTAACAGGGCATTTCACCCGGTGTTCCTCTACCGGGTGAGCCATTCCTCTAACCTTGGCCAAGGTTATAAGGAAGCTTAAATGGGTGAACCCGGTGGCATTGACTTGATATCTTCCGCTTTCACCTCCAACTCACCGCGCATAAATGCCTCTATCCGTTTTGCCTGGAAATAGTAGTGGGCGCTGTATCCCTGGAGGTCGTCCCCAAATAGTTTCTTCTGGCCCAGTGCCTGTTGGAACTTCGCCAACTCTATTTGTGCTTTAGCGCGTACAGATTCAGCCGCTTTTTTGTTGTTGGCGAGCAACATTAGATGCTGAATATAAACATGATTGACCCGCTGGTGGATAACTGCCTGCAGCCCAGAATACCGTTCGCTATCCAAAGCCATAGCAGTGAGCTGTAGCAGTAACTGGTCAAATCCAGGAATTTCACTACTGCGTGCACTCTGCTGGTTCATTCGGGCAGCTCGTTGCGGGTGCATCAGTATAGACAGGGTATGTCCCGCAGCCGCTTCACTGAGAGCCACCGCATCGAAAGCAACACCAGTATAGGAAGGAAAGCTCTCTATAGTGCGCTCATAACCGTAGGACTTGGGTGGGATCAACTGTAGGATATGCTCTGGCAATGCCAAGAAATCTGGAGAGAGTGTGCTCAGCAGCGAATCCATGGCCTGCTGCTGGCGCTCTGCCGGTACCAAAGTATAACTGTTTTGCTCTGTGCCGTTATACAGATAATCGTAATCCAAACCGCCAATCAGTTTGCCCACGGCTTCTGCCTGGTAGCGATGCCCATAATATACCGGTACCAGTATCTCCTCCAGGTCGGAACGGGGCGCGGATTTGGGACCAGCCGCGCTGGAAAAATTTTCCAGTGCGTGGCGTCGCAACTCCAACATCCGAGTAAATTCCGCTAACGGATCCACACCATTATCCCACAGGTGGGAAACTGCATGGGCGTTATTGATTACGCGGGAATCTGGGTCGGAAATAAAACGTAAATTTTGCTTCTCAGCCTCGCGAATAACTGCATCAAGATGCCCCTGCTCATCGCCACCATTGCCGTAACCATAGCGGATGGCCAACTTATCCCAAGCCCCGATACCGGTAGCATAGGCACCGGACAGATCCAGACCAGCACTCAACAGGGAGACCAGTGGTGCTGGGTAGTCCATCACCGAGGCACGCCCCTCAGTGCTTGCAGCAAAATTATGTGCCAACCCTAGAGTGTGGCCCACCTCGTGCGCGGACAGCTGACGGATACGGGCCAATGCCATTGCCTTCAGCGCCTCAGAATCTACGGAGTCGTCAGCATGGGGTTGTAGCAACCCCTGGGCGATCAGGAAATCCTGGCGCACACGCAGGGAACCCAGAGTAACGTTGCCTTTCAGGATTTCACCGGTGCGAGGATCATAAACCGAATAGCCATAAGACCAGCCTCGGGTGGAGCGATGTACCCAGTTAATCACGTTGTAACGCACATCCAGCGGGTCCACATCTTCCGGCAGAATTTCCACGCGGAAGGCATTCTTATAGCCCGCGGCGATGAAAGCTTGGTTCCACCAGCTGGCACCCTCAACCAAAGCACTTCGGACGGGTTCAGGAACACCAGAATCCACATAGTAAACAATAGGTTCAATGACTTCGTCACTGCCAGGCTTCTTTTCCAGGCGGTGACGATAAATAAAGCGCTGATCCAAAGGCTGGTCGATTGCGCTCGCGTAATCGCGGTAAGTAAAGGGAAAATAACCACTGCGACTGTGGAAGCGGCGCGGCTGGTAGTTATTATCCGGCAGCTCTATCAGGGAAATATGCTGGCGCAGGGAGACCAGGGTTGGAGTTGGTACCACTTCGCGTAGATATTTACCCGGCTTGGTCCCACTAAGGGTCAGTTGTACTTCGAATTCGCTATTTTTGGGGAAGTTCTTTGTGCGCGGCAGATAAACTGCAGACTTGGACTTGTCCACAGAATAGTTACCCTGCTCCGCGTGCTTCAGACGCCCAACTATGCCGTGCTGATCACTGAGTAGGAAGGGGGTAAAGTCAACCAGAACTCCCTTGGCATCCTGTGCCACAACCTCAAATCCCCAGAGTATCGAGGAGGCGAACGCCTCTTCCACTGCGCGACGCTCAGCGAGGTTATCGGACTCGGCTCGATAGCGGGCATTCAGCTGGTGCAACAGAACCTTGTTTCCCGTCCGCTGAAACTTCACCAGTCGGCTATCACCGATCTGGTTGCGGTCCAGGCCCACCGGGTTGGAACCCAGCCCCTGAGCCAAGCCAGTAAGAAGCAGGAACTCACGCTCAAACTCCTCCACTTGCAGCAGCACTCGGCCGCGCTCTTGATCCCAATAGAAGTTGTGATAGCCGTCATACTTGCGCATATCTGCGGTATAGTCGGCGATGTCCTTGGCCTGTACTACTGCGCCAAATAGCGCAAGGCACAGCACCACTAAATGTGTAATTAACGACATCAGTTGCCCCCATTTTATAGAAATTTTTATATGCCTCTGCGGCGCCAACCAAGCACCTGGACTGCGACCAAGATTAGCATCTAATTCCATTGCAAGATGCCCCCAATCCTGCACAAATATCGTTCAGATTTATTTTCAACTGGCTGCATCTAATCAAGACACACGCCGCGTCAAAGGAGAAAGGCTAAATAACAAAGGCAAATGGTATGTGGAAGCCACTCGCAATCTCAATGCTGGTCGGTCTTGGGACAAGCGCCATAGCTCACGATGGTATCGAGATCAACACTGATAACTGCAACGCATCACTGGACTACTCGGTGAGTGTCGGACCCAATTTTTTCGAAGTAAAGCCAGAAAGCGATGACAAACAGCTGGTTTACTTCGGTTTGCCAGACCAACTGCTGGTCGAAGGGAAGCCGATAGTCCTAGGACCACAACAAATGCAGCTAATGCAAGAGTATCGCAAGCAACTTCATAGTGCTGGACGCGATACTTTATTAATCACCCTGGAAGCAGTAGATATTGCCATGGATGGATTGTCGCTCGCCATTACTACCCTGGCGGGGCCAGACCATCCGGATACACATGAATTAAAGCAATTTTCCGCAGAACTATTGCAACGTACCGAGGATCGCCTCAATCGCGAGGGTGAAATTTACCAACTCGGAAATTCTGAGATTGGTGATTATGTGGATGAGACCATTTCTGCAGAATTTGAGCCCCGTATAGAACGCCTCGCCAAGCAATCTGCAGGAACCATTGCCTGGCATGCCTTAAAAGCAGTATTTACTGGTGGCCAAAGTATTGAGGAACAAGTGACAGAAGAAGTTGAGCAGTTGCTGGAGCAGCGTGCAAGTGCAATAGAATACACTGCGCAAAAATTATGCAGCTCTCTGGAAAGCATCGAAAAACTGGAAATTAAGATACACAAGGAAATCCCCGCACTCGGATCCTACGACTTGGTCGAAATCAAATAGTTCTCCCCCCAAAACTTGGCCGCTTTGCGGCCTTTTTTATCTGCTCCAATTTCTACCTGTTGGCTTTTGAAAGGAAAACTGAACTTTTACTAGAGACAAGTAACTTGCTATTATATTTCAGGGTACCTCTAAAAACTACTATTTTGGTGCCTACCTCTACCGAATAATGGAGCTGCAGGGCGATAAAATTAATAAAAGTGCAATTTTATGGTAAATTGTCAAGAAAAATTTTTCACACATATATTAAAAATGAGGAAGGAAAGAATACACTGCGCTCGGAACCATATGAAGCATGGATGCCGATTACGAGATTACAGGGATCTATTCACAGCGCGTCTCGAGAGCAGCGTATTCTTTCCTTTTGAACCAGTAGTAAATCTCAAGAGTAGCTGTTAATTTAGAGCTTGGTCTCCACCACTTATTGGCTTCCTCCTCGCTCTCAGGTCAACACCTAGTTTTTTAGCTTCTTCTTCAGGTTAAAGAACCTAAAGATAAATTTAAACTTATAGTTAACATTAATTTATATTTGCATCCAAATAAGCAGCCTCACCCTCTTCTCCAGAATGGTCCACAGCAATAATTTTATATTGGTAACTACTACCTTGCTCCACTTTAGAGTCGATATAGGACAATTGGCGAATTTTAGCTAGGAACTCTTCATCGCGAAAAATTTTATAATGAAGCACACCACCATTTTTGATGGTTTCATTCCAAAATAAATTTACCTGCCGATCAGACACCGTATATTTAAAACCTGTAACTTGAGCGGGCGGGGGATGGTTACCAAAACTGCAGGGTACTATATCCCTACCTAATCCATCGGTACATTGATCAATAGTTTTGTTTTTCTTACCAGAAGCATTCCAGTTTTTGGCTATTCCTCCGGTACACATATTGTCCACACAGAAAGGAAGGTCATAATTAAGACAGGTTCTACAGGTTTTAAATCCATATCCATCGGTGAAGGGAATGTCACCTTTATTCAATGAAGGAAAATAATTACATACCAGTACGTGTGCGCCATCGTTATAGGCTGGATTATTGGAGCCGACGACTCTATCGCATTCCGCTACTGCACAGCCTACATAGCGGGTTTCTCCATGGCACACCTGTGCCCAATGTCCGCATGTTTCGTCATGACAGAATTTCATATCCCAATCGTAGGAATTATTTTCAGCATACCAGGATTTAACTGAGCCAGCCCATGTTTCAGCACTATATTGCGATGCTGGCGGATCGAAAATATAGATTGAAATATTTTCTCCAATTTCAATATTGCCAGCCGGCAGCACAAAAGATACTTCATTTTTAACTTTATCGAAAGATTGCCGGATCCCCTCAGCTTCATTGAAATGTCCAAAATAACACGCTGAAGCCCTCTCCTTTGCCATCTTGGCCAAGGCGTCATCCCAGAAAAGCGTCTGCATATTACCGGAGCTCTCTGGACCGTTACCTTCTCCAGCTTGTCCCATAGCACACCTTTGGCGATACTCGTTGTGGGTATCCAGCATTAAGCGCTTTTGTTCCAGTGAGAGCTCAAAGGATCCATTGCCATTAGGATCGACAGTAACAACAGAGAAAGCAACGGATTGTTCCGCTCCATCAGTTAATGAGATTATGATGGTATCTGAGACCGTATCCCCAGTATTCAGACTATGTGCTTTGTCATTAAGGGTATATTCCCAGTCACCTGCACTGGTTATCCTAAAATCACCGTAATTCCCAGCAATGCTACTCTCAACAAATCCTGGGGTATTGCCATCGACATCTATTATTGTCAGGGTACCCTTGGCTTCTTCGCTGCTCCCCACGAGCAAAGTAGCAAGAGGTGATTCGGGACTAAAGGTGTAAGCATCATCAGCACCTGTCACCTGAATAGTAATTAAGGTGATGTCATCACCAGTTCCAACACCAACTATAAATTCATCAATTGCCAATTCATTAGCACTTAAGGGGTCAACCAGGCCATTATCTAGCGTATAGCTCCAGGTACCATCAGCAGTAACATCAAGCAAGCCGTATTTCCCCCACTCATTTAGCTTTTCAAAGGTTTGCTCCGCGTCAACACTGTCAATCAACTTGCCAGAGGTAGAGGTCTGACTATCCTCGCTAACGCTACCTTCACCGCCACTAATGAGATCAGGAGTAGAATCGGGATCGGGATCGGGATCGGGATCGGGATCGGGATCGGGATCGGGATCGGGATCGGGATCGGGATCGGGATCGGGATCGGGATCGGGAGTAGGATCGGAGGTGTCACCACTATTATTATCAATGATTCCAGAATTATTATCTTTCTCACTATCAGAGCCGCCTCCACCGCCTCCACAGGCAGCCAGTAATACGGAAAATGAAATAGCTGTAAAAAGCTTAAATAGCTCACTCATATCAGTCTCGATAAATCTAATTGTGCTTGGTAAAAACTACCGGCGGATTATATTAATGATTATTCCCTATTCTGTGAAATAGGTTAGGCATTATTGTTTCAATATAGATTACCTACTGTTTCCAATTGGCAAACAATAGAAAGTGATCACCATATAAAGAATTCTGAATAGATCATCGATCAATAAGGATTGCATTCAAATTAGATCAACAAATACATATATCTTTCTAATTACCATCTATGCTAAGCCAACTTTCAGCAAGCTTTCCGGCATTGGTACTAATTAGGAAAAGGTAAGCCATATACTGAAAGCTAGAGTCTTCTCTTGCACACTAAATGAGCAGATCTCGTATTATGATCAAACATGGATTAATGAAAGTCTCCGTCAAATTTTTTCAGTCGATTCCATTTTAATAGGAGCTCACTCCAGCTTGTTGAGAAAATCATATGCATCCTGCGCACTGGCTTCAGCATTTTCCACATGTGGCATATGCCCTACTTTTTTATAAATAATTATCTTGGCACCGGGCACATTGTCTACAAAATATCGACCAACATCTACAGGAATAATTTTATCTTCAACTCCCCAAATAAAAAGCACTGGAATCTTGATTTTCTCCAACCCGCTAAGCGGCTGGAAATTTGTAGTCGCATTTGCCACCAGGTTAATCGCAGTACCACGATTCTTCTCATAGCGTGAAAGCAGGTAGATACGTTCAACCATTTTTTCTGGCAAAGCATATGGATCGTAGAAGAAGTTGCTCCGTAACATTTTGCGCAGAATTCCACGGCTCCCCAAGTGAGAAACTAGTCGTCTACCCCAATAACTGATAACAAATTTTGCTAGTCCAGGCGCCATTTCTAGTCCCTTGCCGCATTTATAGCCGCCGGGAGACACTAGAATTGCTGCTTTTGGCGTATCTGGATGTTTAGTCAAATAGTGCAAGACACCATTACCTCCGAATGAATGACCGACAATGGCGAAGTTATCCAGCTGCATTTCCTGGATAAATTGTGCAATAAAATCTGCAAAATACTTAGGAGTGTATGTTTTACCTGGTAGCGGATCTGTCAATCCATGTCCTGGCAAATCGACCAATATCAGGTGATAGTTCTTAGAGAGAACTTCGGCCCAGGCATCCCAGGCACTCAAGGAGTCACCGCCACCATGGAAACATAGAAGCGTCAGGCGTCCTCCAGGGCCGAGTTCCCGGTAATTTACTGAGAGTCCATTGTCAAAGGACAACTGGTTAAATGAATATTTAGATAGATCCTTGCGGCTCAAGCTAGGGCTGAAAAAAGCCATCCACAAGGACCAGATCAAAACCAGAAAAAGTATCAGAATAAGCCAAAATGTCATAATCTCGACTGGGCCTCCCTGCCCTATAATGGATCTTGACCAACCCCATTGTCTCGGATTCCAGGCTTAATTACTGTGCCCTTTAAACTGAGAGAAACAGCTGCTAGATAAAGATACATCAAAAAATCTACAAATATTTCTCCCGTTACTATAAATCAAAAGCGGCTATATCCAAGGAACCACATACACCTTAGCCAAGTTAACTGATAAAACTCGGGATCGCTGCCACAGCTCCCAGCGAGACGACATCCAGTTCTCCCTGTCGTACTAATTCGAAGGTGATTTCCTAAGCCCGAGGATGATCACCCATCTGAACATACCTATAGACTTCCTAAATAAGAATAGACTGCGCATTACAACAGAGTCCGGCCGTTGTAGAAGAGCTCAGTCAATCCCGAAGGTGCTTTACACTGCGCCTATAACCTCTTACTTGGCACGGCCAATCGTAGCTACTTGGTTCAGAGCTACTTCATTAAGTATCTCGTATCCCAACTCTGCAAGGACTTTTTCGAAATGTTGGACATAGATAAGGCATCGGTGAACCAAGCCTGCTAATCTATCAGTACCAATTTCCTAATAACAGCTCAAACCGCCACCACAAGAACGAGGTGGAAAAATATCGATACCATATTTTGGGCTGCTGCTTCGACACCCGCATGTAGATAGGAACCGGAGTTGTCATAACCTTGTGCATGGTCTGGGTATCACAGTAAATTAATATATTGCAATCATATGGCGCATTCAGCCTCTTGTGGCTGTCCACCGACCAGGAATCCGCCTTCTCAATCCCAATGACCAAATATGGTTTTGTTGGAAAGACCGCTGCCCATGATCAAGGGTGCCATTAATAGACTAAAAAGCGGAAAGGAAAGAATAGACCGTATGAGGAATGAATGCCGATTACGAGCTTACAAGGGTATATTCACAGCGCGTCTCGAGTGCAGTGTATTCTTTCTGACCCAGCAGTACATCCGAGTAACCACTTCCCGCGTTTTGGGAATAATATCCATACAGTCCTTATATCATGCCCATAAACATTTTTAGATTAACAGAATACTAATCGCAGGAGCCCCTATTAAATATAAAATTATTTTCACTCGAAAAGCACACTACTTAGATAAGACAGGTAAAAAATTAATCACTAAAAGAAGTTTTTAGAGACAAAATCCCAGGTTTGCTCGTAAAGTAGTTGATGCCCTTCGGCATTTGCGTGAAGACCATCTTCTGAAAGAAATTTAACCAGTTCCTGTTTTCGCCATAAAATATCAAAATCCAGTATCGGAATCGTTTCAGTGACAGCCACCTCCCTTATAATTTCTGCATAAAGTGCGGCGTCAGACCGAAAAAAATAGATATTACTATTTTGTAGTGGAGTAGTCCGTAATTCATCAAAGGGGATGCCCGTCATTACAAAAGTAGGGGCAATCATCTTGGAAGCTTGCAACAACTGCTGCATAGCCTGACGAAAGAGATCCAGTGTCACTGCACTCCGTGCTTTTGGACCCCCTATACGACAAATATCATTGTAACCAGGATATACTCCTATCAAGTGGGGCCTTCTTGGGGGAAGTTCATAGGAAAGTCTAACGGCGAGAGAAGC
Organism: Microbulbifer epialgicus; assembly: GCF_041447265.1. NCBI lineage: Bacteria > Pseudomonadati > Pseudomonadota > Gammaproteobacteria > Cellvibrionales > Microbulbiferaceae > Microbulbifer > Microbulbifer epialgicus. The sequence goes on along the minus strand of NZ_JBGMEK010000003.1, from coordinate 74,126 downwards.
TACATTCTCTCCAAATACCCCCAAAGAATAGACTAAATTTTTGGGATCTAATGCCTCAAAGCGAAACCGAAATCTTTGAACAAAACCACCTAATTCCGTATCATCTTTCCCATAGATAGAACTGGAGCCGATAAAAACCACTTTTCTTGGCACTCTTTTAGTCATAAAAAATACTTATTTACAATTAAAACTCTTAGCTATATCTTCAACCATCTCTTTTATTAATGAAGTACTTATTATTATGAATATAGCAACAACGCTTCTATAGTCAGCATCATAATGTTAAGAATCAAAAAGCCAAATTTATTGTAAGGGGAAATACCAGGGCAATGCTCTAATATATTTTTACGCATATATAGCAAAAGCATATATACATAACTGTTATGTCTACTTTTTTGAATACTGTGCTATTTTAAAATGGAGTACGGAAGACTTGAATTATATAAGTCTTCCGTACTCTATTAATCATAAATATGCTGACTTATTGGTCGGGAGACCACTGATCTTCAATTCGTTTAATTAACAGCGTATCATTCCATACCCCCCTTGGAGGTAGCTTTTTTTGATCATTATCTAGAGTACCAACTCTTACTGAATTTTTACCATCCCAAATCCACCAATCCTCAATTTTTTTAGTTTTTGGATCAGCCATTCCAGTCCGAAATAGTGGGAATTTGACCTCATGTTCAACTAAAGGAATATTCTCCACAAATGTCATATCACCATGATTAACGGCGGAAGTAAGAGGAAAAAAAGTATAAAACTGGACTTCTTTAGTTAAAATTTCTTTTAAATTATTTGGCCGTTTATGATAAAAACCTTTATATACAAAAATCAGCTGCCCACAAACCTTATCTTTGTGCGTATAGTGAGCATAAGATAGCCCTTTTTGAGTGGGGATCTCAATAAGATCTCCAATTTTTAATCTGCGTGCCATAATTCACCTATTACCGTCTATTCGGTGTATCCCCAGGATAACCGATCTCTTTCAAAATATCACGGCCTGTCGCCACAGCATCATTATATTTAGAGTTATCTTTGGAAATACTATTGATTTTATTTAATAAAGGACCCTCATTTTTATTTGCCATTCCAAATAACTCAATCAAGACCTGCTCAACTCCTCTGGCCTGAGCTCTATCTATATTTTCAAGCCCTATTATAGGCTCTATGGAAATTCCTTTTTCACGGCGATGAGTAGCTGCCCTCTGTGGAATATTCTTTGTAATCCCGACATAAATTACCTCCCCTGTTTCAGGATCAGTAGCTTGATAAACTGTAGTATCTCCAGATTTAATTATACTCTCGCCAGCTGCACCAGCTGTTTTTCTCGAAGCTTGAATTGATAGTCCCACAGCTCCTGGCACACCGGGTACAACAGCTAAAATACCATCTGCAACAAGCCCAACAGCATCTAATGCTGCAGCACCATAATTCCCTTGTTGTATATTTTGATCTAGGCTATAAACACCAATACCTAAACTAGCTGCCTCAATAATAAGATCGGCGTATTCTCCGGTCTTATCGTTGAATTTATAAGGGTTATTATTTGCATAGGCATATTTATTAAAACTTGCAGAATTATCTTCTACAAAACGAACAGGATCAACAGAAAGAAAACGTCCAATATTTGAATCATAATACCGGGCATTTACATATGATAAATCGAAATCGGAATCATATTGATAGCCTGAGTACCATGCCTCATCTTGTTCACCCTCTAAGTTTAATTTTTTACCATAGGGATAGAACTCTTCTAGCCAAAGAACATTCCTCGAAGTATCTGTAGACGATATGGTGTTTCCTAAAATATCATTATGCAGATATATAATTTCTTCAGAATGGCCTTTAGAAGTCATTATATACAATAATGCGGTTAGGATATGAAGTATTAATTTTACTCTCATATTAATATCTTTCATTTATTTTTTCTCTTATTAATCATTAAAATTTAACACGAGATATCACAAAACATTTCTCAGAATCACCTGGGTTCTGTAGAAATATTTTAATCTCTCTATTGGAACGATGTGCTAACGTAAGAGCTCGATAATTTTCAACAACATAATCCCCTTTAAATAAAATCTTTTCCCTAGAGCAACCCAGTTGATTGTTTTGAGGACTGTTTAGATACACAATAAATTCCTCTGGAGAGGAATCTGCGCCAAACTTATATATTTTAATTCGCTTTATTACTTCCCCTGATATATTTAATGAGTCTTCTGCCATAGCAGCACAGGCGAAAAAGAAAGAAATAACAAGATAAAAAACTTGAAAAAGAGTTTTTTTCATTTGAACAAATCAACTTCAGTGGAATTCTAATAACAATTGTTCGGCACTAATAAAAATTAAATGCCGAACAATAACTTTCAGATTATTGCTGCATGCCACTCCTAATAGCATGTTTCGTAATAAATATATCTGCGAATCCCGATGAGGTTTGATTATTTACTTCGGAGGTAGGGTTTACATCCACAGTATAATAATAAGAACCCAGGCTATAAAGGTCGCCATTTTCACTAAACTTGATTTTTTTAACTTCATCAGTACCGATCCCGCCCATGGAAAATCTCCACTCTAGATCGGGGGAATTTGACACTGTTAAAAATGCATCCAGGCTTGGATCACCAAGTCGATAATCTACGCTTTTTTCGAAATCTACTCCTACACCAGAGTCAAAATCTACTTGCCCTTCAAATGAGCCTCCAATAGCTAACTTAGAGAACACACTCGTATCAAGACTTTGTATATATTGTTCGTAAGAGCCTCCAAATTGGAAGTGGTTTAAATAATTTCCGTCAAGAGATAATTTTAAAATAAAACTATCCGTTGCACCTTCAGACTTAAGTGCCATAAAGCTTCCAAATTCAACCCCAAGGCCAGTAAAACCATTTTGGTTAAATTGTCCACCTAGTGTTAATTGGTCATTAATATCAATATCTATTGTTTTGATTATCGATCCACGTCCGGCAGGGAAGTTATGTACCCACGAAACATCCCCATTTGGTAGATATTTTGCGATGTAGCCATTTTCTATGGCAACTACACCATTAAACGGCTCTGTTATGAAATAACTTTTTCCAGAATATGTGTTTCTTTTGTCAAACTCGACATCAGAATAATATCCTCCAGCCACATATATATTTCCAGCGTTGTCAACTTCAATCTCTGATATAGAGACATCGTCTTCTGTATAAATCACATTTTGCCATTCTAGATTAAAGTTCAAGTCATACTTGGCAATGAATCCGCTACGACCACTATTGGACCCTATGACATTGGTACTTTCATCAAAAGTGATACTTTCATCAAATTGACCGGCAATATATATTGATGAATTTCTGATAAACATTGCAGATGAAAATTGTTCATAATCTCCACCAAAGATATGTTTGTTTAACAACTTTCCTGTATTAGGATTAAATTTAAAAAGTGCCAAGTCTCTTATAGAAGACTGAACGCTCACATCAGCAAAGACATAAAGATTTCCATCTTCAGCTAAAGCTATGCCTGATGCATAATCATCATAATAAGTCTTGGGTACTCTCTGTATCCACTCTATTTCACCTGAAGTGTTAATTTTTATAACGAATATTTCATATCTGGATGAGGATGACTTAGATTCAATACTGCCTTTAGAATCTTTAACGAGGATATCTTGACTACTACCTAAAACATAGAGATTTCCATCTGAATCAGCTTCAATATCACCAATTACTTTTAATCCACTTCCAGTAATCAACGTAGTCCATGCATAAGAATAATCAGAAGCTCCACCCGCAACTCGTGGGTCCCAACCATTTTGATACTCCTCTAAATTTGATAGCCCATCGCCATCAGCATCATTTAGAGCATCATTTGGATTATTGGTATCAAATCCATAGGCTATTTCCCAATCATCGGGGAGCCCGTCTTGATCATTATCGATATTAGAAATTGGAGAAGTTCTATTTATAAATTCATCACGTGTTTTTATTCCATCATTATCGGGATCTGAATTTACATCATATGGATTTGAATCATCTCCTCCCCAGCGCCTTTCTATACACCCGGGAATTGAATCGCCATCATAATCAGTATCGGTGGTTTTACATAAAATACGCGCGATTACTTGATCGCCTAGATGTACGAATTCAGTGCTATCATCATATATGGTATCCCCTATAGTAAATAAAATATCTCCATTAGGGTTATATATCGTATGATTTAATCCATCACGCTCATGGTTTGTAAGGACACGCAAGCCATCACCATCATATTTATAATCGACACCTAATTCCTTGCTTTGATTTCTTATTAATTGATTTTCTAAATTAAAATCCCTAATTTGATCGTAAGCCGATGTCATATTTCCTTTGTCATCGTAGCTAAAACTGCTGCCGTCAGAGAGTGAGGAAAGTTGATTGTTTTGGTTGTAATTAAATTTAACAGTACTATTACCTACTGTTTTCTCAAGCAAATTTCCACTTGTGTCATATTTAAAATTTACATTACCCCATATTCCGGATGCTGATTTAAGTCTAGATAAACCATCAACAGTTATGTTTTTGGAAAACCCTGAATTTATGTTGTTAATAATCTCAATAAAATTCTTCCTACCATCATAAGTAAAGCTTTGGTCGACAAAATAATCTTCACTAGCTTCCATTGTCAGGTTTAATGGCAGAGACCTTGAATTATAGGATAACTTATAATTAATACCGTTTCCGTAGGTAAAGGATTCAACCTTGTTGTTTGGGTGATACTGTATATCTGATGCTAGATCTTTTGATGAGCGAGTATGCTTAACTCTTGTCCGGCGCCCTAATTCATCAGGGTAGTAATAGACACTATTTCCTGACGGATATTTGATCCTATTCAAGAATCCATCATCCGAATATGAAAATTCAGTAATAAATTCTTGACCTTCTATTGTTGTTGTTTGCTTTGTAGCTTGATTTAAAGAGTTATATACATAACTTTTTTTAATTTCACCAAAAGTTATATTTTCAATATTACCCGCTGCATCGTAAGATATTATTTTCGATGGAGTTTTACCATCTGAGTATATTGCTGAGGTGACCTTTTTTAACCCATTATAAGAAAAATCTATGTGCTCAGTTCCTATTTTTTTCTGTGATACTAAGCCACCGTTATTGTACTTATATTCAATATTTGAAAATTCAGGGTTAATTTCTTTCTCAAGTTGGAAAAAATCATTGTATATGTATTCACGGTAAAACGAACCAGAAGTTATTTTTGTTTTTTGATTGATCTCATTATATTCAATATTGATAGTTTGATATTCAGCAGGCGATTTAGAAATTTCTCTAATTATTTCTGATACTACTTTATCATCATATCCATTTGCTGACCTGTAATTATAAATAGTTTCATATCCATCTTCATCTGTGACTAAAATACCAAATTTTACTTTAGGCTTACCTTCCCTACCTGTGTTGCACTGAACTCCATAACAATACGTTGAGTAGTAACTATGATCTCTTTCCTTGGTTTTAACTACTCTGCCTAGCGCATCATACTCAATTTCTTGGCCGGTCTTTTTTTGACTGTTATAATAAGGATTAGATATGAATGAAGGTCGCCCCATGGCATCATATTCATGGGATTTTATTATATTGTCCCTGTCAGAGTTACCTAACCCAATTCTCTCTATCTCCGATATCACACTTCCTTTTGGTGTCTTATTAACCTCTTTTAAATAGAAGGGACGTGTTACTACATCTCTATTAAGACCGCTTTTGCTAAGATCATATGTTAAATCCGAAAATTCAGGCCTTTCGGTAAAAATCAGCCTTCCTATAGAATCATATCGATATCTGTGAGTGTAACTTTTTGCATCATTTTCTTCAGAAATTAATCCATAATCATTAACCGTCCTATTAATTGTCGCACTATTTGGGAAGGTTTCTTCTTGAGCAATTCCTCTTACATAATTAGTGTAAGAGTGGTTATGTTTCGTACCATGATCATCTAGCCAATATTCATTTTTTAAAGTCCCATCTGCATGATATTCAAAATAATCAATGGCGCCTCTTTCTAATTTACTTTTTATTGAGCCATTATTGTAATATGTATTGCCTGTAATCAATTTTCCGGATGGAGTTCTTGTTTCTTCTAAGAGTCCAATTATCCATTGATTTTGCAGATGACTATAAACATAACTAAATTCATTCTCCCAAAGATTTTCTCCCCCTAAGCTTTGCGAAATACTTTTAACTTTTTTCGGATAACCAAAATCATCATATTGAGAATACTCAGTGACAAATTCATATCCATCCAAGTGTGCGGTTTTCTTTTGCAAAAAGATCTGCCAAACATTTGGCTTGTCACATTCTTCGATCCAGCACTTACTCGAATTATCTCCTATCTGATTTCCAATCAGCCAGTCTAAGGATACACTTTCAAGTTCATTTAAACTTTCGTTTTGTTTGGTGTAGACCTTATAGTCTTTTAAGAAGCCTCCAAAATAATTTTTAAAACGAGCTTTTGTGGAACTGGTTACTTGGCTTGTCCAGAAAGTATGATCTTCAACCCTGTTATCGTCAGGGAATTCAACTCTAGTTGTTATTGTAGTTGGTATCTCTTTATCATCAGAAGAATTTATAGTCGTTGAGAACTTGTAATAATCTATATACTCATCTTCATTATTGAAACCACCAAGACTTTTGATAGCCCAATAATATGGAGACGACCCAGCACTAACTCTTGTGTTTATTATCTCATCCAGTGCTTTTGGTTCATAGAAAAAATAATTATGATTATCAGTTCTTGATCTCCTAATCTGTTCCAGCATTGCCGGTATAGTTGAGTAATCTGGAGAGCAGTAATAAGGAATATTTACCCAGCCAGCATCAATTTGGAATTGCTCATCACAAGTGACGAACATAAACTCGGTCCCTGCATTCTCTTCATCATAGCCCTGATTGGGATCTGTTCTCCAAATTTTCTCTGCAGTTTTAGCGAAGTCTCTATATTTATATTCAACATGCTCGCCGTCGTTGAATATTACTTTACTCAAAACCCCTTTGGCAGGGTAATAATTATATGAATATGAATAAGTACCATCATTAAATTTACCAGTTAAATCTAATACTTTATATTCCCCAGCATCGTAATCATACCAATCATATCGATCACGATACATTGGCATAATTGGTTCATTTGAATATTCATAACTTATCGTTTTTACTATCTGGGTACCACTGTTACCATATTGATGAACTTTATCTAAATATTTAACTTTGTTTACAGGTGTCCACCACACATGCTCACTTAAATCGACTTCTTTATATTCGAAAGTTACCTTTCTTCCATCATTAGATATTATGCTGCTAACATATAGATTTCCGTTTGGTCCCTTTTCATATTCATAGTTTAAATAGTTACCATAAGGGTCCTCTATCTTTGAAGCATAAATGGCTAGTCCTAAAGTATCATTCCAGTTATTTAACTCATTTACTTTGGACTTTGGCGCAGCAAATTTGTCAAAAGTATATTTTAATCCCTCAGGTGAGCTAACTGTGAATCCACTTCTATTTCCTTGAGGTAAATCCAAGCAGTCTGCTTTCCAATTTAAAGTCGATCTGTAAGTAGCCGCACCCTTTATGCCATCTATGACATTGATATTCGGATATACGACTTGAGCTTCACCTGCCTGGTCCTGCATGGCAAACAGAAGTTCTTGTGTCCCTTTTTGGGGGATATCCAAAGATAATCCATTCCAAAAATATAAATCAACTTTTGCATCACCTGTACCCTGGGTAAAAACCGGATTATTACAATAGCCACTGCTCCATACTTCCGGACCATCTCCAATGGAAAATTTTGTCCCATCCGACCTTTTTAGACCTCGGTTTGCTGTGATTCTTGGTACTTCAAGATCCCAATTGCCCAAGGTAAAGGGAAGTTTAAGGCCGGGAGCCCTCCTGTTTACTTCAAGTACTCTAGAAATAACAATGGGTAGTTTTTTAGCATTACCCTCTACCTTTAAATCCTCTGAATAGAAACTAACTTTTCTACTCATTAGATCAACAGTGTAACCTTCCCCTAAATCAAAATTTCTTGAGTTGTCCGGATCGAAATCTATCGTATAGTTTTGCCCTAAAAAATCTGAAGCTGTAGAATTCAAGCATAAAAGAGAAAAAACAACAGAACACAATACTACGGCTGATCTAAGCCTATTTTTATAATACGCAAATAAAATCAAAACCTAACCCTCTTCGCTAAGTACCCGAAAACAAGATATTGAATATTAATTCGTTAACTTTGCAGAAATCTTATACCCTGCTTTGTATTTAACTTTTCCATTTTCTGAAACCTCTTCTATATTTCCTACTTTAGAATCATTAAAGGGCTTATTTACTTCGCCAATTTTATTTATGTTTGAAACAAATAAATTATTTGTCCGGATTCGTTTAGATTGATTTGTCAGTAATGTAACTTCAAACCTTTCCCCATCACCACTTCCGTGAAAATCTAGTTTATCTCCTGGAATCAACGTAAGGTTATTAAGCTCAACTTTATTATTTAAATAACCACTCATAGATATAATATTATTTCTAGGGTTTTTACTTGCTCTTGCAATGGTTAATTGCAATTCCTTAGGTTCAGCCAGGGTAAAATCTCGTTCTCTTTTTACATCAGGTCTTGAAGAGAAAACGACTCTCTCAACTGTTGAAATGGGTATCTGGGTTTCTCCCTTATCTAGCCGCATTACTATATAGTCAGAATTCCCCATTAGAAAACTTCCAGAAATCTCCTCTCCACTTCGAGTGAACAAAACATCCATTCCTGATTTATTGGAGTCTTCGGCACGTATAGAACCAGAATAAAAAGTTACACAAGACAGAATCGTAATAATAATTTTGAGCATATTTTGACACCAAGATATAAATACCTTTACAAATGATATCTAATTTATATTTATTAGTATTGTGCTTGCATGAGAACGGAGTCACAATTCAAAACTATTATATATTAAGGACACCTCCAAAGATTGTGTTTACCTTAAATTTAACCCTTAAAGATCCCATTAATCGATGTTTTCGCAAACCAAAGGGGAATATGTCAAAATATCCTTAGAAAATTATGCGGTAATAATTCAATGTGCAGTGTTATAAATAGAGTGAAGAGTTTCATTATTGAAAAATGGACAGTAAAACAGGTTGACATGAAAGTTAGGATATTTTAACCGCGAACTATTTAATTCGATTACACCCCTAACATAAATTATACGCCCAACTTTTGTCGCTAGTAGGACAGTGGGTATCTGCGATCTGGAGCAAATATTAGGATGGGAAAAGACAATGCTGGAAAGCTGCGCGGTTGCTACTCTCGACTAACACCAGTTTAAAGGTGAGCGAGTTGATTGAGAGTAGCAGTCAATCTTCTTGGAAGAATCCGGCATAGACTGGTCGGGCACTTGCGACATATTTGTGTTCGTGCCTAGCAGAATATCACATGCCGGAAATTCGAGTCTAAAGATAATAAATTTCATCCGCCGATAGGTAAAAGCCGAAAAAACAGGGGCTAACCAATAGGCTAGAATCGCATAGGAAATCCAGCGGCAAAATAAGCCGCTGGTTGCCTGGCTCGCTCCAGACTCAATTTTTGTAGATCAATTAAATATTCACATTCCAATCAATGTTGTTTACATTTTTCTCAATAAGAATTTAATGCATTTAACAATTTTCTATCAGATACTCACCGTCCAAAATAGTCGAAAAACATTCGCGGAGAAATTATATGCGGGCTCTTCACCTGGAGTAATTGAAGTTCCTTCTCCATGCACGGTGACATCAAGAAAATCTTTGTAGTCGAATAAGATATGATCCCAATATAAATTGATTGTGTTCTTACGATTAAGCAGGGACCAACGCTGTGGTAACTCATAAGAAACACCCAAACCAAAGGCGAGGGTGGTGAAATTACTCATTTCTTTATCCCGCGCGCGAAAATTGGAGGCATTCAGGTAGGGAAATAAGTCACTGTAAAAGTCGGCGCTGGTTTGCTGGTAATAACGTATCTTGCCTTCTAAAATCCATTCATCCCGCTCTTCCAGCGGGTGGGTATAGCGGAATTCCACATTATCCGCAGTTATGCCCCAACTATCTGCGTAGCGTCGGTACTCAGCCTTTACCGACGCGCGATAAGGTAGCCGGTATTTGCCCCGAATAGCCACCGCATCACTATTGCGTGTTCTTGGATAGACTTCCGCCTGATAGGCAAACCCAGAGCCCGATGCCGGGTCTAGGTAACGTACACTGCGATAGGGGTTGTTAAGAAATCCTTCATCAGTAACAGTCTCCACACTCAGCTCAGCAATCAACTTTTGAGTAAGGATCTGGTTCCAGCTGAGTGCATAACGGCGGTGTTGTGCTTCATCAGAAAAATTTTCATCACCACTTCGAAATACATCATCACTGCCGTAACTGACACGCAGGTCAATGGTACTCAGATCACCAAAAAATCCCTGGCTGATACCAAAGGCAACAGTTTCCGCCTCATAATCATTTTCTGAACTATTGGTATAACCAACACTAATTGTTGTTTTATCTACCAGGTAATCTGCACCGAGAGAATACTGATCACGCTGCTCGGAATACTCACTCGCCGTCGCTTCCACATCAATGGAGGCTCCGGAGATCATATCGACATAATAATTTGCGGAGAAAGAAGTGTTACTGCCGATATTTTTACGTATTAGTATGGAGGGGCCATCAATGGTCACACCACCACCACTATAAACATGATACATATTATCGGCTCGTTCCTCAGGCAGCACAGCAGCAGAGGAATAAGCGGAAACAAGCAGTCCTGCTGTCAGCCAATAACGCATGAACTTAGTTGCAACCACATCCACCTCCACTGCCACCTTCAGCCCCCCTGGCCGCCTCCCTGGCTTCATAGACATGATTCATATAGCTAGCCGCCACTGGATCTCGCTCAAACCCCATAATGGGGTCCGCAAGATACTGGCGTTCATAAGGTGCCACCCAGGGCATTACTGTGCAGCCACTAAACAACGATACCGCGATCAGCGGCAACAAGTAGCGCATGGTATTACTCCCGAATCAATTCCTTGATGATTTTCTTGTAGGCAGCCTCGTCGCCATCGCGATACCCCTTATGGATATGACGGACATTGCCATCGCGATCGATAAATACCGTACTCGGCATGGCTTCGATTCCGTACATCTTGCTCACATCACTGCTGCTGTCGAATAGGATTGGAAAGTTCACTGGAATTTTTCCCAGGAGTTTTTCCGCATCGGAACGGTGGGCATCCACATTAACCCCCCAAACTTGGAATCCTGCAGCGGAATATCGCTCGTGCAGTTGATCCAGTAAAGGCATTTCCTGGCGACAGGGACCGCACCAGGAAGCCCAGAAGTTCAACATAATCACCTCACCACGTTGCTCTGCCAAGCGCAGATTCGCACCTTGATTGGATGCCAGGGTAAAGTCTTTAGAGCGCTCTGCAGCACTAATATTTATTGAGGACACCAGCAGTACAAATATGGCAGCAATTCGTAACATATCGAAAATCCTTATGGTAATTTATTCTGAAGTCATAATCAGAAGAAGACTGTCAAGCCCAGTTGGGTGGACAAATTATGGGTGGTTTGTGCCTCCCCAAATAGCTCATGTTCGAATACGTGATCGCGCACATCAAAACGCAATGCCAGCCAATCGTTTGCCAGCAAACGCACCCCTGCGCCAAAGTTGTAGGTAAAGTGCTCCTCATCGGCAAAAGACGTATTTCCAGCTCCGCTGATCAGGTAGAAGTCGGTATTAAACGCCCAGTCATCTGAAATAAAGTACTCGCCCTGAAAAATATTCCAAGCCAGGGAAAAGTTGTAATAGCTCAGATCCCGTTGCTCTTCGGTCAGTAGGGGAGCGGCGCCACTCAAGCGCTCGAAACTGGACTCGCCAAGCTCAGTTTGGGCATAGGTGCCCTCCATAAATAGATCTTCAGTAATATGGTAAGAAATGGAGGTGCCATAGAGTGCATTGGAGCCGAAATCCTCTACATTAATCACCCCGGCAAAAACGCCCATCTCTATATTTTCACTGTCGATCAGTGCATCGCGCACCTCACGACGTTCAAGGTCAGGAGCGACAATATCGGCGATAACATCTTCACCCTGTTGGGCAACACAAGCCTGTGCACTAAACAGGGCAGACAGGGTTGCAGTGCCTACAGATATACGTCGAAACCAAGTTTCCACTCGACTATCTCCTGGTTGTTTTCCCGCGAGGTAAGCAGGTAATGATTGGCGTACTCCGCTTTAATTGCAAAGCGGCGCGATAAATAGGTTTTAAGGCCCAGACCCGCAAGCATAACGGTATCCTGACGGTCTTCTGTGGCAATAATAGTGGCGTTGGGAGCGGTGATATTCAGTCCTGCACCGAGCAGAAAATATGGGGACAAGCGCCAGTGTGGAAATGGCTGGTGCACTAACGCCATCTGGTAAATCTGGCTATCAGAAAACTCCCCCACCGCTTGGGTAGCACGAAGTTCCGCGGACAAGTTAGCAGTAAATTGGTAGGCGAGTGTGGCTCCCATGGAATTCGCCCCGGCAAAATCACCGTAGGAAAAGCCCAGATAAAAGTATCCCGCATCCACATCCCTGAAGTCAGGTAGGGGAACGCGCACCAACTCACCAGCTTCGCCGTAAATTTCCTGCAGGTCTTCCACTCTAACCCAGCCGGTTTTGTTCCGCGGAGCCAGCACTTTCACCCAGTCGGTGCGTCGTTTCAACAACCAGATTTTTTCCCCATATTCCGCCACATGAAAAATCGGATAACCACGTCCTGGGCCGCGATAAATATTGATAAACGCGTTACCCACCGTGACCAATTCCGCATCCGTAGGAACCGCTCTCTCTTCTTCTTTGAATTTTGAGGTTATTTGCTCTGCGGATTGCGGCTCTGCCGAAGGCGCCTCAGGTGTTTCCAGTACGGATGTTTCTATCGCTGTTTTTTCACTGTCTGCCGCACTAACAGTTGCGCTTTCCTGGGCAATAGCGACACAAGAGAACAGGACCGCACTCGTCAGCAGGCAACTCAATGAATATCTATGTAACTTCAACATGGATCAGTCAGCCGGTGCTGCAAAAGGGTCGTTATAATACTGGGCACCGATATCCAGCCACTCGGCAAGCAGGCGCAATTCGGCCGGCTGCAAATATCCCGCATGTGCGCCGCCATTGGAAAATACTGGGAAAAAGGCACTGTCTAATGCCGATTCAGCCAAAATTGCAGAAGTGGATACAATAACCATTACCGGTATAGGGTCACCATTAGCATCGAGTATCAAGTTTCCATCTTCATCGGTTTCAAATACGGGATTGCCCTGGTTATCCGTCTCCTGACGCAGTCGGGGAGTTAATACTCCCTCAACCAGATCCAGTACCGGGCTATCTACGAGTAATTCAGCATAGGAGGTGAGCCAGGCATCATTCACTGGAGATGCACTGGCACTCAGATCCAATTGTGCAGCGGGTACGCGCGTCACTCCGGCGGCATCCACAGGGGAATGACAGGCAGTGCAGGTGTTATCACTGATGACGGTGCCGGCATCATCCACGACCTGACGCGAGAGTTCCCAGACCGGTTGGATATGCTGTTCGTAGTGGATAACGCTTCGACAGTCGCTTTTCCAGTTATCCAAGCAAGTTAAGGTTGTAGGGGAACTGGTAAGTAAGTCAGCATAAGCCAGGGAAATATTGGCATCTTTGGCTCTCACCGCGGGATCAGTCCAAAAATCAGTAAAAAGGATATCTCCGCTCAATCCGGCTTCACCCACTATCCGCGCCAATAATTGCGCCATGGTTTCGCCCATTTCCGCCTGCAGTGCTGGCTCAGTATTGGCAAAAGGGACGGCAGAGGTGGGCGCGCCGCTCCAGGCGGACGCCAGCTGCATATCGGTGCGGCCATGAACTATTTCACTCTCGCTGGAATGACAACCATTACAGCTGCGTACTTCACCCGGGCGCAACTGCAGCCAGTTATTGTGCTGCTCAAAAATACGCTTGCCTTCGGCATCCACAACCGAAATTGCTACCGGGATATCTGCGGGAATCTTGACCCTTACAGAACCATCCGGCTGAATAGGTGTATAACCCAGAATTTCACGCATGCCTTGGCGACGATTGCGGCCAAAAGCGGAGCCATCAAAATCGAGCACGTCGTCATCGGGAATTGCCACGGCTTTGACAACACGCAGGAAACGCGCAGGGCGCTCTTCCGCACTGGTTAATGCTGGGTCAGCGAGCGTATCAATTCCAACAATATCCTCTCCATCGAAATCGTACACACTGCGGATATCCAGAATACCCACGGATTCCTGCACTAAGTCACCGTCCACATCCACGCCCGCTATTGGGTCGGGAATATAAGCAGGCTCGGTGCGGGGCTCCAGGGTTACTCCTTCAGAAATCATTTCCCCTTCTTCGGCAACCACTATGGGCAATTGAGTTCCCGCCACATAGTCGTAAATCCATAGCCCGTATAGAGGATCGGCCAATACCAGGTCCCCCTCTTCGGGGAGCTCCTCCGGGCAGGGCCGTAATAATTCTGTTTCCTCTTCCACTATTCGACACTCACTCCAGGAAACCAGCATACGACTAGTGCCATCGTAGAAAGGCCAGGCAGCCGCAAATGTACCGTGTGGGGAAAGCGTGCCATTCGTGGTGACTTCAGCAAAAGATATCGAAGCCTGTCCTACCAACTCACCCTCTCCGCCGGGTTCACTGTAAGCTTCGCTATAATTTATCCCATCGATTGCCACTAAATCGCCACCATAGCTGATTCCGGAGGGGGAACGCAGGTTAACGAGAAGGCGACCATCGGGCATTTCCCGCGGCCTGGAAAAAGCTGCGTTGGAGTTATCGGTTCCGGTTTCCTGGCTGTGATAACCGTAATGAAAGGCCAGGTCACTGCCGTCGGGCTTGATGGTATAGAGACTCTGCCTGTCAACACCGGCTGCATTATCCCAGCGGTTGAATAACACACGGCCATTATTCAGGACTGTCGGGTAGAGGTCGTGGCTCTGGTTAAAGGAAATTTGGCGAATATCGCTGCCATCCGCTTCCATCACATGCAGAACAAAAGCGGGATCATCCTGGTTATCCGTCAAGGCGGAAAACTGCGGTTTGTTGTCATCCAATAACAAAGCGCGCGCGCGGCGCTGACGGCTCGAGGAAAATATAATGCGCCCATCCGGCAAAAATGCCGGAGCCACATCCTGCCCTTCTTCTGCGATGAGGTCAGGCTCTATGACTCTTTTCAGCTCTTCAGTTTCAAGGTCATACAGCCAGATATTCCAGGTTGGCTGTTCATCATCATCAACATTTTCCAGTTCCGGTGCGCGCATCGCGAATATTAAGCGCTGACCATCAGCAGAGGTATTCAGATCCTTGACGTCATAGTCCCCGGTAAAAATATCCGCGGTAATAACTGTCTCTTTCGCACTTGCTGTAGCACGGTCCTTTATTACCAACTCAGCACCGGGGAAAAAATCCTGGGGTTGGAAAACACTATCCTGTTCCAGAACACCCTCATCATCTTTATTGAGCTGGCGACGTACAAAGGCAATGGGATAATCCACTACCACGGGGTCTTCCGCCTGTTCTCCACCGCTGGATTTTCCGCCACCACCACTACAGGCGGCCACCAGCAGCAAAAGTGGCACTGCACGCAAAGATTTCATTATTTTTGTCCACAGAGCATTGGCACCAGCAATACACCGGTTATTTTGCTGAAGGCCATACAATTTTTTTGGTGCGGCATCGGCCGCTTTGGGTAATTCTCGCAAGTTGCGCACAAAAAGTTTGCCAACTGGGGCGCAAATATTAAAAGTCATTCTGACAGTGTGTAAATCTGCTTTTAGTATGCCTAGTCATACCCCACTGACCCCATCGAAAAATAATCCAATGAAAAATAATTCGTCTCGAGCGCGTGTGATCCAGCTCACAGTGGTAGGCGCAATTCTCGGGGCCGGTCTATGGAGTGGTACAGCTCTCGCTGCTCCCCAAGACCAAGCCCTGCAAATTCACAGTCGTATTACCGGCACAATTCCCTCTGAAAGTGTGCTGCTAGATATGGCCAGGGATATTGCCAATGGTGACCCCACCGCCGCCGCCTACACAGCCATGCAACACGATGCTTTTTACAATGTCACATTGAAAAATCTCGCCACCCCCTGGACCAATGAGGAACAGGATGTATTCGCTCCGCTGAATGACTACAGCGCGACAGTTATCGGCATGGTGCGAGACGATATGGATTTTCGACAATTGCTGTCGGCAAATATCCTGTATACCGGAAATGCTTCCGGACTACCCGGTTACAGCACTAGCAATAATGATCATTACGCAGCCCTGGAGGCCGGAGGCTACTCGCTGAAAGATAATCTGGCACAACGGAGCCAGTCCTCACTCAATGGGCTGCCCGCCGATGCCACCGCTGGCGTGATCACCAGTCGCGCTGCGGCAAAAGCTTTTTTCAGCGCCGGCACCAATCGCGCCATGTTCCGATTCACCATGCTCAATCACATGTGCCGGGATCTGGAACAGGTGCAGGACAGTACACGTCCACCGGATCGTATTCGTCAGGATGTAAGCCGCAGCCCCGGTGGTGACAGCCGAGTATTCCAGAACAACTGCGTCAGCTGTCACAGCGGCATGGACCCCATGGCCCAGGCATTTGCCTATTACGACTATGTCTACGATGCGGACAATGACCCGCAAGGTGAGAGTGGAGCACTCGACTACAACGGCGCCGGGGACACCGATCCCGAAACCGGCAGCCGGGTAAAGGCCAAAAATCATATTAACGCGGCAAACTTCCCTCATGGATTCCAACTCCCCGATGATCGCTGGGACAACTACTGGCGCGAGGGACCAAACCTGCATTTGGGTTGGAGCAGCGCCCTGCCCGGCAGCGGTAATGGCGCAAAATCCTTGGGCGAGGAATTGGCCAACAGTCGCGCTTTTGCGACTTGCCAGGTCACCAAAGTTTTTCGTCAAGTGTGTTTGCGGGAGCCGGAGGATGCCAGTGATCGCGGACGTATCGAAGCCATTACCGACGACTTCAGTAGCTCCGGCTACAAACTGAAGCAGGTTTACGCGGATACCGCGGTTTATTGCGCGGGGGAATAACAACAATGAAAACTCTAAAAAACCTGCAAATATCGACACTGCTATGTACAGCGGCTTTTCTTGCGGCCTGTAGTGGTGGCAGTGGCCAGGATACAGAAGAGCAACCCAATACCAACCAATCTGATAATGGCACCAACTATTCCGGACCGACACCGGAAACCGAGGATGTTAAACAGTACAAGCGCTATATCTGGGACAACCTGGCCGCACAGAACCGTTGTGGCAGTTGCCACGTGGAGGGCGCTCAGAGTCCGCACTTTGTACGCAGCGATGATATTAATGCGGCTTACGATGAGGGACGCGGGCTGGTTAACTTGAGCCTCCCGGAAGAGTCGCGTCTGGTGACAAAAGTGGGGGGCGGGCACAATTGCTGGCTCTCCAGCGACGACGCCTGTGCAGAAATTATTACCAACTATATTGAGGAGTGGGCCCGCGCCAGCGGCGGCCTCAGCAACACTGTTATCCTGTCTGCACCAGTAGAGCGTGAGGTCGGCGAAAGCAAGAGCTTCCCCATCTCCAGCAGCAGTTTTGGCAGCACCGTTTACCCTATACTGCGCAACTATTGCGCCAACTGCCACAGTGAGGATGCGGCGCTCGCACAAAAACCCTATTTTGCCAGCTCCGATGTGGATCTCGCCTACGAAGCGGCGAAGAGCAAAATAAACCTGGACACCCCCGCGGACTCACGCTTCTCCGTGCGCCTGGGTAGCGAATTCCACAATTGTTGGGATGACTGCTCCAAAAACGAAACGGAGATGACTGCAGCAATCCAGGCCTTTGCCGACAGCATCGCCCCAACTCAGGTGGACCCAAACTGGGTAATCAGTAAAGCCCTGGGACTCACTGACGGCATTGTTGCGAACAGCGGCGGCCGTATAGAAAACAATGCGATAGCCCTGTACGAATTCAAAACCGGCAATGGCACCATCGCTTACGATACCTCCGGGGTCAACCCAGCCATCGACCTGGCGCTGTCCGGAGATGTGGAGTGGATCGAATCCTGGGGGTTGCAACTAAAAGGCGGCAAGGCTCAGGGCGCCACTGCCACCAGCCGTAAGCTTTACGAGACCCTCTCCGCCACCGGCGAATACTCCATTGAAGTCTGGGCCGCACCGGCCAATGTCACCCAAGAGGGACCCGCGCGCCTTGTTACCTATTCCGGCGGTGACGATATTCGCAACTTCACCCTGGGTCAGGAGCAATACAGCTACATATTCCAAAACCGCAGCGACAGTACCGATGCGGATGGCATGCCGGCAATGATGACCGACGACGCCGACCAACTGGTACAAGCCAGCCTGCAACATGTAGTCGCAACCTACGACCCCATCAATGGCCGCAAGCTCTATGTCAATGGCGCCGATACCGGTGAAACAGACCCCACCGAAGCGGGGCTGCTGAGCACCTGGGACGACACTTTCGCCTTAGCTGTCGGCAGTGAAGTGAGTAACGGCAACAGCTGGGAAGGCTCTATCCGCATGATGGCGATTCACTCCCGCGCACTCTCCGCCGAGGATATTGCCACCAACTATGAAGTGGGTGTGGGTGAAAAATACCTGCTGCTGTTTAAGGTAGAGGAACATACTGGCATTAGCCAAAGCTATGTGATGTTCACCGTGCAGCAGTTTGACAACTACGCTTACCTGTTTAGTGAGCCCACCTTTGTCAGCCTCGACGAAAGCGTCAACCCAACAGGACTTGTTATTGAGGGCATGCGTATAGGCATTAACGGTCGCGAGGCGGAAGTGGGCCAGTCCTGGGCCAAACTATCCACCGAAATCGATGACAGCTATGTACCCCTGCAAGGCCAACAGCTGTCGCGGCTGGGTACCATCATCACCCTCGATAAGGGCCCAATCGACGATGAGTTTTTCCTCACCTTCGAGCGTATTGGCAACGCGACTTTTACCCGGGTAGAGCCCACACCAGTTGCACCTGCCGAGCCTGCGGACCTGGAAGCACAACCGCGCATCGGTCTGCGCCGCTTCGAGCAGATCAACGCGAGCTTGTCCCGCGCCACCGGTATTTCCAGCGCTCACCCGGATATCATGGAAACCTGGGAGGCGGTGAAGCGCCAGCTACCGGTTTCCAGTGATATCAGCGGATTTCTGGCAGCCCAGCAAATGGGTATCACTCAGCTTTCGGTGAAGTACTGCAGTACCCTGGTGGAGTCCAGCGGGCGCAGTAGCTACTTCCCCGGTTTTGACTTTAGCGCCCCGGCCAGCACGGCCTTCGACAGTGATAGCAAACGAGCGCTAATCATTAATCCGCTTCTGGAAAGTTTACTCGGCCATGAAATGACCTGGCACGACGGCAGTCACTCGCAACTCGCCAGTGCCCCTCCTTTGTACGACCAGGACCTAGATCTGGATGGAAAGAAGGAAATTCAAGGTTTTGAAGATGAATTAAATCGTCTCATCGGCACTATGACGGCCTGTGGCAACAATTGCGCCTCAGATCGCACCGAGACCACGGTTAAAGCTGTGTGTGCAGCCGCCATGGGCAGCGCGATGATCCTGATTCACTAACTTGAAGAAAGGGCTTTACGGGTGTGCATTTATCAAAAAGTGCACCTGTAAAGCGCAAAGAAAAGCCTCAGGTAGACATTGAAATAATAATTTACCGGCACATCGGATAAAAAATCCGGGAAGACTATGAGCAAGAAAAAACATTTTGAGCTGGACCAACCCCTGCGCCACCCAGACCATCACCGCCCGGTGAGCCGACGCGATTTTCTCGGCCAGGGTTTTCGCACGGGCATGGCTACTATCCTCGGCGGCTCGATATTCAGCATGTTCGCCAATCCGCGCAATGCCCATGCGGCCCTATCTTCCGACTTGGAAGATCTACGCATAATTAACGGTGGCCCCTGTGATGTAAGCGCTAAAGGTGCCGAAAAAATTCCATTTATTTGTTTCGACCTTGCCGGTGGTGCCAATATCGCCGGCTCCAATGTGCTGGTAGGCAAGCAGGGCGGGCAGATGGATTTTCTCGGCACCGCCGGTTACAACAAGCAGGGCCTTCCTGGCGATATGATTCCCTCTGCGGGTACAGGATTTGTCAACACAGATCTCGGGCTCGCCTTCCACAGTGATAGCGGTATGTTGCGCGGTATCTTGGAAAAAATCAGTTCCGGCACTGCGGCCGCCACCAATGGTGCAGTCATTCCAGCGCGCTCAGAAAACGATACCGGCAATAATCCCCACAACCCCATGTACGGCATCAACAAGGCCGGCGCCAACGGTTCACTGCTAGCCTTGATTGGTTCCCGCTCCAGCGATTCCGGCGGCAATTCCATGGCGCCGTCGGCAATGATTAACCCCGAAGTGCGCCCTACCAAAGTGGACAGACCTTCCGATGTGACCGGTCTTGTGGATGTGGGCGACCTGGTAGGCCTGCTCAGCCAGGACGATACCGTGGCGGTCATGGAGTCCATGTATCGCATCTCCAATGCAAAACTGAGTCGAGTAAACACGCGTGTGAGTGCCGATACTGTCATCAAAGACATGCTGCGCTGCGGCTATATGAAGAGTGCCGACTTGGCGGATCGCTTTGGTAATCCCGCCGACCTGAACCCCGAGGCAGATCCGGATATCGTTGGGCCGTCCGGTATTTTTACCAGCGCAGAACTGAGCGGCGATGGCGAATTCCGTAAAACCGCTTCCGCCATGAAGCTTGTGGTGGAAGGCTATGCCGGGGCCGGTACTATCACCATGGGTGGCTATGACTATCATACCGGCGACCGCGCCACCGGTGAAATACGCGACTTGCGCGCCGGCCGCTGTATCGGCGCCTGCCTGGAATATGCCGCGCGTCGCAATCAATCATTGATGATCTACGTTTTCAGCGACGGCTCCGTGTTCTCCAATGGTATGATCGACGACTCCGTGGAGGGGCGCGGCAAGGGGGTTTGGACCGGCGACAACCAGCAAACCGCAGCTTCTTTTTTCCTCGTATACAACCCCGCTGGACGACCACAGCTCCTCGGTGGCAGCGTCGATGAGCAGGCTCGTCACCAACAACTCGGTTTTATGCGCTCATCCGGGGACGTGGAAACGACCTCCAGCCCCGCCGCTAACAACGTTAACCTTTTAGTGGAAACAGTGGTGTTAAATTACCTGGCCCTGCACGGCGAACAAGACAGTTTTGCCAAGCTGTTCCCCAATCACGGCCTTGGCACGCTGATAGACACTATGACTGCCTTTGCTCCCATAAGATAACGTAGTACCCCAATGTTGCATTTTATTCGATCCCTTCTGTTAAGCGCCGCCCTGTCCGCGGCGCCGGCGCTGGCCGAGTGGCACTACGCCGAGCGCGCCATTATGGGCACCGAGGTCAGAATACAGCTTTGGCATGGGGATGCCGTTGAGGCGGAATACCTGATTGAAGAGGTGATGACAGAGTTCCAGCGCCTGGATAACCAATTGTCACCCTACAAGCCAAACAGTGAGCTGTCTCTGGTAAACCGCGAGGCAGGTCAAGGCGCAGTCAATATTTCTGAGGAGCTTGCCGCATTGGTGGATAAGTCCCTGTGGTTCAGTAAGCTGACCGGTGGGGCCTTCGATATCAGCTACGCAACACTGGGTAAGCATTATGATTTCCGCAATCAGCAACAGGCCGACAGCGCGCTGACAAACTCACTGTTGGAGGCGCTAAATTACCGTCATCTACACCTAAATAAAAAATCCAATACCCTGCGTTTTGGTCACCGCGAAACCAAAATTGACCTGGGCGGTATCGCCAAAGGTTATGCTGTAGATAGAGCCATTAAAATTCTTCAAGAGGCTGAGGTTTGCTGCGCAAGCGTCAGCGCTGGTGGTGATTCCCGGATGCTCGGCGACAAGCGCGGCGAACCCTGGCTGGTAGGTATTCGTCATCCCCGTGAAAAAGGCAAGAGTGCTGCCGTGATTCCCCTGCGCGATGTGGCAATTTCTACCTCTGGCGATTACGAACGCTTTTTTATCGATGACCAGCAGGAACGCGTACACCATATTTTCAATCCGAATACCGGCAGACCTTCAGATACCGGAGCGGGAGACAGCGACAAACTGATCAGTGTCAGTATTATTGGCCCACAGGGTTTCGATACAGATCCACTCTCCACTAGTGTTTTTGTACTGGGAAAACAAAAAGGCCTGGCCCTGATTGATCGCTTACCAGAATTTGAAGCTGTGGTTATCGATAGCAACAAACGCCTATTCTTCAGTCGGGGGCTGGCAAATCCACAGTAAACATTCCAACGTCGTAAAAAATTTGCCAACGGGATCACACCAGATAGCTGCGCCCCTGACATAATTTGCGCCCATTACATAATAAAGCCAAATTCACGCGAAAGGCCTTCCATGGGACGCTTCCTTAAGTTTTTTATTTTTTCTATGGCGCTCAGTGCAGATGCAGTGTCCCAGGCACAGCAGGAACAATTTTCTGCTGAGCAGTTGGAAAATTTGAAGCGCGAAGTCATCAAGCTCAACCGGGATTTATTGATCCTGGAGGAAGACCTGCTCTATCCAGCGCAGAGTCAAGTGGCATTTTACGTGTCTATGGATGTCGGTCACTATTTCAAGCTGGACGCAATTAAATTACATATTGATAACAAACTGAGCGCAAGCCATCTGTATACCGAACACCAACGGGATGCCCTGGTTCGTGGAGGCATTCAACCACTGCACAAGGGCAATCTGAAGTCCGGTGACTACACCATTTCCGCTTTTTTTACCGGTTTGGGCCCCGAGGGGCGCGAATACAAGCGTGGCGCCACCTTGGAATTGAAAAAAACCGATGAGCCCGCTGTCATTGAGTTGCGTATTTCTGACAAAATCAGCAAGCAGCAGCCAGATTTTGAACTTGTCCAGTGGCCCGCGCCCTGAGTTCCCATGCAGTACAGGCCACTCTCCCGCGCTTTATCCCTGACGCTCACACTGCTGAGTGTCAGCTTGCCTGCCTTTGGCAATGAAGTCGAAATTGCCCAACATGAAAATCCTGCAGAGGAGGAAGAAAAGGCTGGAACCCAGAAATATCGCCAAGCCCAGGATATGGCCTACGGCGCCACCTTGTATGCGTATTTTCAGGGGAATAATTTTGATGCCCTCAGTACCTTATTAATCGCGAAACAGCGGGATTCCATCAAAGTACACGGCGACAGTGCTGCACTGATTGAAGGCGGCATCAGCCTCAGTTTTGGCCTGCACCAGCGCGCTGCCGAACTATTTGAACAGCTGTTGCAAGCAGACAATAAAAACATCGATACCAAATACCGCCAAGCGGCCTGGCTTAAACTGGCAGAACTCAACTACCTACAGGGGGATTTTCCCAAAGCCGCTGTGCACCTGGAAAAATCCGGTGCTGTGCAAACCTCGTCCCTTCCCCTTAACCTGGCGCTGCACAGCCAAGACCTCAGTAATGCTCGGCAACTCCTGGAAAACGCCGAACTGTCATTGGCACAACGCCTGCTCGGGCATATCAACTTGGGCGCCGCCCTGGCCCGCTCCGGCCAGTTGGATGAGGCCGCTGAAGCATATCGCACGGCCGGCGCTTTGGCAGCTGAGCAAGACGAGCCCTCAGAGGAAATTCAGGTACTCGCCGATAAAGCTCATATCGGTGCGGGCTATGCCCTGGCATTAACCGAACAGTTTACACAGGCACAGCTGGCTTTTTCCCGCGTGCGTTTACAGACGCCCTGGGCCACTAAAGCCCTACTCGGTCTCGCCTGGTCCTCCATCAACAATGCAGAGTATCAGAAGGGCGTTGATGCCCTGCACTTCTTGCTGAGCAAACACGAACACAGCCCCGCCGCACGGGAAGCCCGCGTCGCCCTGCCCTATGCCTATGAAAAGCAGCAGGAGCGCAACGCGGCCTTGACCGCCTACTCCAATGCGGCAAGCTACTATCAGACCACCCTTCAAGAACTACAGCAATTACAGCAAAACTTGGCTTCGGAACCACTGGCCGATGCCCGCCAGTTCGGGGAGGCACAGCGCTATGGATGGCTGCAAATGGCACAGGCGTCGCCACTACTGCGCGATAACCAACACTTTCTCCTGCCAATTTTACAGAGCGACAAATTCCAACTGCGCCTATCCGAATTACGCGACCTGCAACAGATCAACTCCGTTTTGCAAGGGTGGTCGGACAAACTGCCACAGCTGCACGCCCTGATTGATGAACGGCACCAGCGACGCTCCAATATTATTGAAAAATACCAGAACGCCCAGTTTGACCAGCAACTGCAAATCGGCCGGCAGCAGTACCGCCGCCTTAACGACGCACTGGCCCAGATAGAAACGGAGCGAGATGTGCTGGCCTTAGTCAAAGCCTCCAGCCGCTCTGACAGTGACAATATCAGCAATGCGGCGGAAATGCTGGAGTTACTCCGGGGCGCCGAGCAGCGTTACCAGTTACTGCAGAAACACGGCAAAGGATCAGACTATCAGGGAGAAACTCTGCAGCGCGCTCGCGGCATCCTGCTATGGCAGGCGAGTGAGGAATATCACCACCGCTTGTGGCAACAGCGCAAGACCCTGGGGCAGTTGGAAGAGAACCTGCGCACAGGTGAGAAACAATTACGCAAAACTTCTATTGAGGCGAGCCGCGCCCCTCAGTTGACCGAACTTACAGAGCGCCTGCAGAACACCGCTGCACAGCTGGACGATAAGCGTGCAGCCATTGCCCATGCTGCCACACTGGTGGAGGCGTCCTTGCGTCAGGATATTATCGCGGAGTTGGATCGGGAGCAGATACAAATTAACGGCTATTTGGCCCACACCCGCCTCGCCATCGCACGGCTGCAAGACGCCTCTTTGCAGGAGTCTATCCTGCAACCGGTAACGGATAACCCACAGGGAGTAAACCAGGAAGAAACACAGCCCCTGGAAAATGCAATCGCCGAAGAACAATACAGTGAAGAAGCGGCAGAGGTTAACAAACCCTCCGAGAGTACAGTAATCAGCAGCGAAGGGGATGAGAGTGAATAGGTCCCGGCAAAATTCCAGCGGCCTTACTCTGCGCGCACTCGCTGCGGCTATCTGTTGTATCACTACAGCCTGCGGTAACCAGTCGGTGCCGACTTTGGCAGACTTGCCTCCCGCAGAGCAGCGATCTGCCAGTGAAGAGAAGGAAACCCCAGCACCGGCGCCAGTGAATCTCTCCACCCTGGTGCAAAGTTACCAGCAGGCGCTGGCCAGCCACCCGGACCCACAGGTTCGCGCACAGATTCGTCTGCGCCTCGCCGACCTGGAAATGGAGCGACTCGAACAGCAACAGGCGGATAACCCGGAAACTGCTCTGGGGTTTTCCACCGCAGTTGAGCACTACCAGAAGCTCGCCCAGGAAAGTCCCCAGGACGACTATATTCTCTACCGCCTGGCGCGAGCGCGCGCCATGGATGGCGAGATGCCTGCAGCCCTGCAGGCCCTCGAGCGTATTGCCCGAAGCGCTCCAGAATCGCCCTTTATGGGTGAGGTATTATTCCGCCGCGGTGAAGCCGCATTTAACCGCAAGGATTACACCGCAGCCGCGCGGGACTTCCGCGCGCTACTGGAAAAGGGCGATAGCCCCTTTGCCGATAACGCCCGCTATATGCTGGCTTGGTCTGAATTTAAGTCGAGCAATTATCGAAGCTCGGCTGAAATATTCCTGGAGTCACTGGATATTCTCGCAGAGCGTGCCACAGGGGATGCGCTTCCCCTTGGACAGAAGCGGCTTCGCGAGGACAGTTTGCGCGGCTTGGCCCTGAACTTCAGTTACCTGGGCGGTGCCGAGGCAATTGAATCATTCAATCCCAACAGCGGGCCGCGCAGTTACCAGCACTTGCTCTATAGTGCGCTGGGCATTTGGTATCGAGAAAAAGAGCTATTCCGTAACGCTGCGGATACCTTTCTCACCTATGTGGAGCACTACCCGAGCAGTGCCGAAGCGCCTTCGCTCCACTTGCAGGCGGTAAAGACTCTGCAAAGTGGTGGTCTGCACGGGGAAGTACTTCCCGCCAAGCGGGAGTTTGTACAACGCTATGGCATTCGCAGCGAATATTGGCAGCAGGCGGATGAAACCCAGCGCGAGGTCCTGTCTCAATCGCTACGGCCCTGGCTGGAGGAGTTGGCCCAGTTTGACCACGCCCGTGCTCAAGAGCTGGCCCAACAAGCTGGAAAAACCTCGGCGAATAAACCCAAACTGCAGCGGCAGCTCAATACTCAGTCCCGCAGCGCCTATTTGGCGGCGGCAGATCTCTACCGGCAGTTTTCCCAGACTTTCCCACAAGATCCACGCACTCCGCCGATGGTATTCCTGATGGCCGAATGCCTGGAGCAAGCTGGCGACTTCCCCGGCGCCTGGCGCGCATACAGCCAAGTGGCTTGGGAGTATCAGGACAAAAAACACGGGGTCGAAGCCGGTTATGGGGCCATTCTTTCCTCAGCACAAGTATACGAACAGATACCCGGCGAGGACGTCGAACAGAAAACTCTTTGGCTCGACCGTAATATCGAGGCGAGCCTAAAGTTTGCCGAGCACTGGCCACAGGATAAAAGAGCTCTCCCTGCACAGCTATCCGCCGCCGACAAGCTATTACAGCAGTCACGATTTGCCGAGGCTATCGCTGCGGCACAACAGGCTGATAACTGGCAGCCACCTGCAAACGCCCAGCAACAATTCAGCATTGCTATGATCCTGGCGCACAGCCACTTTTCCCTAAAGGATTATGTGGCTGCAGAAACGGCTTATGCTCGTGCGCTCAGCTACCCCTCTAAAGACGGCACCCTTCGCGAGAACACCCGCAAGCAATTGCAGCTGTCCATTTACCGCCAAGCAGAATTGGCCCTTGCTCAACCCACCGTGAATGAAGATGGGAATGAAATTGTCAGCGAAGAGGCCCTACGCCACCTGTTGCGCATTCGCGAGAGCGGTCGCAGTGAAATTGCAGCCACTGCCCAATACGATGCCATTAACTACTTGATGGAGCTTCAACAGTGGCAGCGCGCCAGTGCTGAACTGGCAGACTTCCGCCGCTTTTATTCCGCACATCAACTGGCCCCAACCCTGGCCGCTAAGGCCGTAGTCATTTTTGAGGCCCTGAAAATGCCCGCAGCGGCAGCCGGTGAATTATTGCAAATCGCACAGAGCGATCCCAATCGCGAAGTGCGACGCCAGTCCCTGTTTCTCGCCGCAGAAAGCCTACAGAAAGCCGGGGAGTATAAACGCGCAGTTGAACATTACCGCAGCTATAGCAAGCTCTGGCCACAACCCATCGAGCAACGGTTGGAAGCCCAATATCAACTGATACAACTGTACGAGCAGACCGGTCAGCACAACAAGCGTAATTACTGGCTACAACAGTTAGCAAAAAACCCGGAAAAATCTCCACGCGGTCGCTATCTCGCCGCCTACTCTCAAAGCGCGCTGGCGGAGCAGAGTTACGGGAAATTCGCCAGGCTAAAATTGGCGCTGCCATTAAAAACCAGCCTCGCCAATAAAAAGCGTGCAATGACAGCTACAGTAGCGGATTACCGCAAGGTCTTGGACCTGGGGATCGCGGACTTTACCACCCAGGCCAATTTTCGTTTGGCTGAGGTTTACCGCCAGCTTAGTCGTGACCTAATGGAATCCCAGCGTCCCACCAACCTCAATGCACTGGAGCTGGAGCAATACGAAATCCTGCTGGAAGAACAGGCCTTTCCCTTTGAGGAAAAAGCCATAGAGCTGCATCAGGCCAACATCCAGCGAACGAGTGACGGTATCTACGATGACTGGGTAAAGCATAGTTTTAACTCGCTGGGTGAGCTGTTACCAGCCCGCTACAAAAAATCGGAAGCAACCCTGGAGTGGAGTCATGCACTGCACTGAATCGCGCCACCGCACCACTGGCATCCTGCGTCTGGCTGTTACTGCTTTGTTACTGATGACTTTCAGCGCCTGCAGCAGTTTACGCTCAGTAACAAATACAGTGCCTAAAGACCCCGATAGTCAGCAACTTCGCACAGAAAACCC
Source organism: Microbulbifer epialgicus (assembly GCF_041447265.1). Taxonomy (NCBI): domain Bacteria; kingdom Pseudomonadati; phylum Pseudomonadota; class Gammaproteobacteria; order Cellvibrionales; family Microbulbiferaceae; genus Microbulbifer; species Microbulbifer epialgicus. The sequence continues at coordinate 45,981 of NZ_JBGMEK010000003.1, read as the reverse complement.
TTACCTGGCCAATGCCAAACGGGCACCCAAAGAGGTTAGCGCGGCCATGGCGCAGGCACACCAGAGTTTTATCGGCGGAGATAGTGCCAGTGCTGAAACCCAGCTTGTGCAAATCACCGAGCGTTGGCCAAAACTCTCCGGTCCCTGGCTAAACCTGGGCATAGTGCAACAAAAAGCACGGCAGGCTGAGGCCGCAGAGAACAGTTTTCGCCAGGCGATTAAAGTCAATGACAATAATGTATTCGCCTGGAATCAGCTGGCGGCACTACTGCGCGATCTCGGCCGTTTTGATGAAGCCGAACAGAGTTATCTGGAAGCCCTCGAACGCTGGCCAGATTACAGTGATGCTCACCGCAACTTGGGAATTCTTTACGATCTCTACCTGAATAGGCCCGGGGATGCACTGCAACAGTTCCGCTTGGCGCAGAGTAGTCGAGAGGAACCGGATAAATTACTTGACGGCTGGATCCTGGAGCTGGAGCGCAGAACCTAATGGGATATAAAAAATTTATTTCATTGATATCTTCGTTGTGCATTTGCCATATGGTTAGTGCAGAGGAAGTCACTACGCTCGAATCCACGGTTATTGGCAGCCAGGAGCAACCCAAGGTGCTGTACATCATCCCATGGAAACAGGCGGAGAGCTTGCAGCGCCTGGACAGTAGCCTGGAACAGACTTTCAGCACCGTATTTGCGCATCAGGAATATTCAGAGCTGCAGCGGGAAATGCAATTATTGAAAACATCGGAAAACGATAACAAACAATAAAATGACAATAACAAATGGCTCGATTCCAAAGCCCATCTACTGGGTAGGCAGTGTTTACCAGCCAAACCTTTAGCGGTATAGGGATCACCACCGCAACTATTTATTGCTAATCAGGAGCCTGTTGGCGCTGTCAAAACAGACAATGCTAACAACATCAATAGTTAGTCGAACGCTGAAGGATGCAGCGCTTGGCAGAAAGATAAAATCACAAAATTACTTTTGACCTCTGTGGAGATAATCAACATGGAATTCACTCAGGCGTTTTTGCGCTTTTTTCAAAACGGCGGCCCCTTTATGTATCCCATCGCATTGGTGCTGATTGTTGGCCTGGCTATGGTTATAGAGCGCTGGATTTTTTTGTCTCGCGCCAGGAGCGCCAATCGTCGTGCCTACCTGCAGCTATTGCCCTTGCTGCAAAAACGCAATTACCAAAATGTGTTGCAGCTGGCTCGTGACAACGATGCCGCCATGGGGCGCATTGCCGCCGCCGGCATCAACACTCTGCAGTTTGCCAAGCGCGAGGAAAATGTCGCTCTGGCTATCGAAGAGGGTATTCTCGAAGCGGTACCTCGCCTTGAAAAACGCACCAACTACCTCGCCACACTCGCTAATATCGCCACTCTCTTGGGATTACTCGGCACTATTATGGGGCTGATCGCTGCCTTTACTGCGGTAGCTGCCGCCGACCCCGCCGAAAAAGCCACCATGCTATCCACGAGTATTTCCGTAGCGATGAACACCACCGCATTTGGCCTGATTTCCGCAATTCCGCTTCTGCTGTTTAATTCCATGCTGCAGAACAAGACCAATGAGATCGTCGACAGCCTGCAAATGGCCGGGGTGAAATTCCTGAATTTGCTGACCATGGGCCGCCCCCATAAAACGGAACAACGCACCGTCAACGCCTGAGGGCTCCCGGCATGTTGAAACTAAATATTCGCCGGCGCGGGCACGAGGAAGCGGAGCTGGACATCACCTCTTTTATGAGCTTGATGACTATTCTGGTTCCAGTGTTATTACTCAATATGGTGTTTTCCCATATTTCGGTTTTAAAACTCAACCTGCCCGGTGTTACTGACGGCAGCAGCGCCAACGCACAGGAAAATCGTCAGTTGGAACTGGTATTGCGCTCTGCACATATCGATATTAACTATCCGGCAGGGCAACTGGTCAGACGCGTGGAACATATTGAGGGTGAACCGGATCTGGATGCCGTATCCTTGATACTGCAACAGATGAAACGGACACTGCGGGAAAAATCTATCGAGAAACAGGATCTGGTGATTCTCTCAGAAAAAGGCACTCCCTATAAGACCCTGGTTGCAGCCATGGATACCGCACGTAGTTATCGGGCGGTTGTAGCCACCTCGGTAGTAGATGCTGAATTATTCCCGCAGATTTCCCTGGGTGATGCACCCCAGCAGCAAACTGTAGCAGGGCCATAATATGATGCTTAATGCAGCCGCGAAATTACAGGCGCGGCGTCAGCGACAAAAGAAACAGCAATCCAAGCTGAACCTGGTTTCGCTGATGGATATTTTTACCATTCTGGTATTTTTCCTGCTGGTAAATTCCACTAGTGATGTGCAGGTTTTACAGACCGATAAGACCATCAAGCTACCTAAATCCACTTCCCAGCAAAAGCCAGAAGTCACCACCGTCGTGCGGGTGAATAATGAAAAACTATTTGTCGGCGATCGCATGATTGCCAATATTGGCAATATCAATAACAGCGCGGAAAATATCGAAGTTCTATTACAAGAGCTAAAATATCGCGCCGAACGCGCTGGTGAACCCAGTGAAGCCCAAAAGCTTCGAGGGCGGGCGGTAACGATCATGGGGGACGAGCAGGTGCCCTATGAGCTTCTCAAGCAGATTATGCAGACTTGCGCAGCCGCTGATTACCGCGATATCTCTTTTGCCGTAGAACAAACTGCACCCGTAGATCCAGCGGGGGGCGAGAGCTGATATGAGTATTGCAACCAGCCGCTACGCGCCCTGGCAACTGCAGGAAACCCTGCTGCCCTGGTCCGCCTCCACCGAAGAGGATCAGCGCTTCATTAAATTTCTGCGCGCAGGCCTTATCGCCTTCGCCATTGGTGGGGCCGCCGTCACCCTGGCTCCAGTGCCAGAGCTCACCCGCGAACAGGCGGAGCGGGTTCCGCCACAACTGGCCAAGGTGATTCTGGAAAAGAAAGAGCTACCTAAGCCAAAGCCCAGGCCCAAAGCGAAGCCGAAACCGGAGGAAAAAAAGCCAAAGGCTGAAAAACCCAAGGAGAAGCCCGAGCCGAAAAAATCCGAGAAGGAAAAACCCAAGCCCAAACCCCGCACAGTGGAAGCACCCTCAGTAGCCACAGTGCAACAAGCGCGAGAAAAGGCCGCTAACAGTGGCATCAATGCCCTGGCCGATGACCTACTGGATATGCGCGAGAGTTTTGAGACCAGCGAGGTCACTCGCGGCCAACTCAGTGCTGGTAGTGCCACTGCCGCGCAAACCCAGCGCAGTATGATCAGCGACAAGTCAAAAACCTCAAGTGGCGGTGTCAGAGCAGGGAATATCAGTAAAGATACCGGCGGTGTGGCGCTTGCTGGCCGGGCAACCACCAGGGTGGAACACACCGAGGCTCAGGGATCGGCCAAGCAGGCAGTCCGGAGGGCGAAGGGCGAAAAGCTGGCACGCACCGACAATGCTATCCGCGGAGTCATGGAGGCCAACAAGGCAGCGATCAACGCACTCTACAATCGGGCATTGCGCCGCGACCCCACTTTACAGGGCAAGATCACCGTACAGCTGGTGATTGAAGCGAACGGCGCTGTATCGTCTATTAAGTTGATTGAGAGTGAGCTGAATAATCCGACCCTGGAGCGCAAACTGCTGGCGCGAATCCGTATGATTAATTTTGGCGCGGCAGATGTGAAAGCGACAACTAGAAACTACTCTATCGACTTCCTGCCATCCTGAGAAAACAGGTGGCAGTGAAGCTTCCCAAAACGGAAATTGGCATAACGGGACAATACACCAGCGTCCGCCACGCTTATGTCAATTTTCCTTTATTGAAATTGCTAGTTCAAATCGGCGGCGTATTGACGCAGTACTTGTAAAGGCACGATTTCCAGGGCTTTCACATGCGTGCGCTGCAAAAACACCCTCGGTGCTTTGTCCCGCTCGTGGGCCTCCAGCCAGCGCGCAGCACACAGGCACCAACGATCACCCGGAGCTAATCCCGGAAATCCATATTCTTCGATGGGCGTACTCAAATCATTGCCGCGACTGCGAGAAAACTCCAGGAAGTCCGCGCTGACCTCCACACAAACCGTGTGGGAGCCAAGGTCCTCTTTACTGGTATTACAACAGCCATCGCGGAAAAATCCTGTCACAGGCCCCAGACTGCAAGGGACCAGCCGGTCGCCGAATACATTGACTGAATTATCCATATCCATGATTAACCCTCCCGGTCCGTATTATCCAGTAGCTGGATATCCACCAACTGCCAGTGGAGTCCATTCCGCTGCAATAACAGGCGTAATTCCGCACGGCCATTCTCACCATAGTCGACCCTCAAGTGGTTGATATCGGTAAAACGCCAACTCAGCCGTTTCCAACCATCAGGGGATTCTTCTTCCGCAGTCCCATTTTTTTCGGGTTCAAGGGGCTGCTCTTGGCTCATTCCTCGGCTAAATAATTCCCGCTCAAATGCCTGCAGCTCCTCACCACCGCGCAACAGTTCCGCAACGCCCTCCAGGGTAACGAATTGCTGCAGCAACGGCCCCATTAAGAAATTCGCCCCAGCGGTCATTAGCTCATCGAATTCCTGAGGGAGCGAATTACCTAAAGAGGAGCGCAGCTGCTCCTGAAGACGAATCCTTAAATTGTCACGCAATACCGGAAAGTCTACATAGCGTTCGAGTGTATCGATACTCTCGCGCCTTTTTTCCTGCTCTTCCGCAGTGGCCATCTTTGCAGCCCGCTGCAATTGTTCCAGTGCGTGGAAGGGCAACGCCACATATCCTGCAAGCAACAGTGCCAGCACCACTGCACCGGTCCACAGTACTTTCTTCACTATTTCCATCCTCTTTGCCTATCAGCGGATTTTATGCTGAGAGAAGCCCATCACCTAATCCACCCTTGTGCTGGCGTGGCATTGTTCCAAAATCGCGCCTGTGAGATATTCGCACCCAAGACTCTGCATACTCACCAAATTCACTTTCAACAAGGACACCAGGTAGGATGAGTGATATTTATAAAGCTCCAGAATCGGAGCTGACCAATAGGGAAGAGAATAGCGATTTTGGCTCTATTGAAAAGGGTATTGCCGGGGACTATTCATTTTCTATTGGCGAAGCCATTAGTGAAGGCTGGCAATTATCAAAGGGAAAAAAACGCACTGTATGGCTGGGCATGCTGCTTTACATGATTGCTGCGACCGCAATCAGCTTTATAATTGCTCTAATTACTGGCTATCCAGTTTTCGACTTTGAAGGAACCACTGAGGTCTCCCTAGCAACTTCAACAATTTACAATGTCTTGGTCACATTTGTAGAAATGCCTTTAGCCGCGGGCTTAATGATGATTGGTATCAAAATCGCCCGAGGCTCAGAAACTTCCGGTACTGAAGTATTTGCCCACTTCGATAAGATTATTCCACTGATTATCACCAACATTATTATGGGAATACTGATTCTTATTGGGCTATTCCTACTGGTTATTCCGGGGATCTATCTAATGGTTGCATATATGTTTGCCATTCCTCTGATCGTCGACCAAAATCTAGGGCCCTGGCAAGCACTGGAAACCTCCCGTAAAGCAATCACTAAAAACTGGTTTAGCTTCTTTGGTTTTACGATTGCTACCATTCTAATACTACTGGCTGGCTTCTTAGCGCTATTGATAGGCGCTATATGGACACTGCCTCTGTTCTTTATCGCCATTGGCGTCGCCTACCGCAAAGTTTTTGGTGCTCCCCAAGGGGCTTAATTAACACGACCTGACAGGAGCGGCGGTTTGCTGGATACCACTTATAACGTGGAAACCCCCGAGGGTATCGATTTATGCGCGCGGGCTGCGGGGCCCGTACCGCGTATTCTCGCCTATGCAGTGGACGTACTTTATCGCAGCCTGCTACTGACCGCGCTCGGTATAGTTTTGGGTTTTACCAAGATTGCCGGCTTGAGCACTTCGCTTTCCAGCATGGGTATCTGGCTGATTTGCTCTTTCCTGCTGGAGTGGTTTTACCCTGTGTTCTTTGAAGTGCTGCGCGGTGGCCAGACTCCGGGGAAAAAGGCCTTCGGCCTGATGGTCGTCAATGACAACCTCACCCCCATTTCCTGGGGAGCTTCTATAGTGCGCAACTTGCTGCGCTTTGCCGACTTCCTGCCGTTCGCCTATGCCACTGGTGTTATCGCTATGACCTTCGGACGGCACTTTCAGCGCCTCGGCGACCTTGCCGCAGGTACCCTGGTGGTCTATCGGGAAGCGGACAAGGTTCCAGCCACCCTGCCGGACAGTGTACCGCTGCCGCCGCCGCGCAACCTTAAACAACAGGATCAACAGGCGCTTGTCAGCCTGCTGGAACGCCACACCGACCTGAGTGAAGCGCGCCAGCAGGAACTCGCCAACTTGCTGGAACCCATTACCCAAAAGAAAGACGGTGCTGCGCTGAATTACCTGCGCTCAGTGGGCAGTTGGCTGCTGGGGGGCAGGAGCTAAAGATTTATGCGACAGAGAGATTTCGAGAACCGCCACCGCGAGAGCTGGGCGCAACTGGAAACCTGGCTGAAAGACGATGGCAAAGACACAAAGGCGGCCAAATTGGACCTGCCTGCATCCTATCGTGAACTGTGCCAACAGCTGGCAGTGGCCAAGGAACGGCAGTACACCAGCCGCCTGATCGACCACCTCAACCAACTGGTGATGGCCGCCCATCACCGGGTCTACCGCCAGCAGACTTTGCGCCGCAAGGGCTGGCTGCACTACTTGCTGGCCGGTTTTCCTCAAGCAGTTCGAGCCAATGGCCGCACTGTAGCACTGGCCTGCGCCCTGTTCTTACTGCCGGCCCTGGTGATGGGTGTCGGCACCTACTACAACGATGCACTGATTTATGCAGTGATGGGGCCAGAGGATGTGCTTTCACTCGAGTCCATGTACGACCCCGGCAGACATGTGCTGGGCCGTGAACGCGGCTCCGATACCGATTTGGGCATGTTTGGCTTCTACATCAAGAACAATATCGGTATTGCCTTCCGCACTTTTGCCGGGGGCATATTATTTGGCTTGGGTTCTATTTTTTTTCTGGCCTTCAACGGCGTCTATCTCGGGGCCGTTTTTGGCCATATTACGCGGGTGGGGTTTATCTCCACTTTTTACCCGTTTGTAATTGGCCACGGCGCCTTTGAACTGACTGCCATAGTCTTGGCCGGTGCCGCCGGCCTGCTGCTCGGGCGCTCACTGGTAGACCCGGGGCAATACCGGCGTTCAGTGGCTCTGCGCTTAGCCAGTGTCGAAGCCATGAAAATCATGTACGGCACTTTTCTGATGCTGTTAATCGCCGCTTTCCTCGAAGCTTTCTGGTCATCCAGCGCAACGACTCCGATCAATATCAAGCTCGGCGTCGGCGGCCTGTTGTGGTTGCTGGTATTCGCTTACTTCGCGCTAGCCGGGCGCAGGGAGATGGCAAGTGCAACTTAAGGATCTAGCCGTGCGCGCACGCCTGCGCTCCCCCTGGGAATCCATCGACCTGGGTATTCTCCTGGCGAGAAAATACTGGTTGCCATTATTCCTGGTATGGCTGCTGCCGGCAGCCCTGTTACTGGGCGCCCTCGCCTGGCTGTTCCCCGGCTCTCCGGGGTGGTCTCTGTTTGCTGTCTGGTGGCTCAAACCCGTTTTTGACCGACTGCCACTCTTTATAGTGAGCCGCGCCCTGTTCGGCTCGCCGGTATCTGCACCGGCCGCCCTAAAGCAGTTTTTTACGCAAAACCGCCACGATTGGCTGGCCTGGATCTCCATCCGCCGTCTTAGTCCGACCCGCTCATTCGATATGCCGGTCACCATGCTTGAGCAATCTAGAGGGACTAAGCGCAGTGCACGTATTGACGTCCTCCACCGCAAGCATTCCGGTGCCGCCACTTGGCTGACTCTGACAGGTTTCCACCTGGAATCTTTTTTCCTAATCGGCGCTTTTACTCTGATCTATCTGTTTATCCCCGAGCAGGTTGCAGAAACTATCGATTGGCAGCCCCTATTCCGGGGGGACACTCTGGCGCTGGAGTGGGCATCCAACACACTCTACTTATTTATCATGGCGGCAGTAGCCCCTTTTTATATTGTTTCCGGTTTCTGCCTATATATCGGCCGACGCATTGAATTGGAGGGCTGGGATATCGAAATCCAGTTCCGCGACTTAGCCGAGCGCCATCAGCGCGAACATCAACCGCGCCAAAGGAGCGCAGCCAGGGGCTCACACGTGGCCTCAATTCTTATGTTTTTCGCACTCGCGCTCAGCACTCTGATGCCGGCGCCGAAAACCCAGGCCAATACCCTGGAAACACCACAACAAGCACAACAGCACATTGATAAAATTCTCACGGGCGAGGATTTTCACCAGATCCAGCAGGTGGAGGGCTGGCGCTTAAAAGAAAGGGGAGCCAATGACAGCGAAACCCAGAAAATCCCTGAATGGCTGATCGAGTTTATTGAATGGTTGTATGACCGCTCCCTTGATACCGATGACTCCCCCGATTTTAGCTGGGGTCCCGCTATTGCCCGATTGATCGAGATCCTGCTGTGGATTGGCGTTATCGGGGGATTGCTCTACTTAGGTTGGCGCCATCATGAGGCCATCCTCAACAGCCTGGGTTGGCAGAGTAAGCGAAAGCCGAAAGTTGCCTCACCAGAAACCCTGTTCGGACTTGATGTGTGCCAGTCCAGCCTGCCCGACGATGTGTGTGCAGAGGTACTGCGCCTGTGGCAGGCCGGCGAAAAAAGAGCCGGCCTCGGCCTGCTTTACCGCGCCACTCTGTCCCACTTGATTGAGGACTTCCAGTTTCACTTCGGCGATCACCTCACCGAAAGTGAGTGTGCCCAACTGGTACACAAACGCCAGCGAGAACCCAAAGCGGATCTGCCCTCGGTGAGCGCCCCGTTAAGTCAGTTTGTGCAGCACCTCACCGCTGATTGGCAGCAATTGGCCTATGCCCATCGCCATCCAGCTGATACACGTGTGAGTGCACTGTGTCAGAAGTGGCAGGAGGTATTCCGCAATGACCGTTAAACGTCTGCTGATCGGCGCGGCACTATTGCTCTGTGCACTGATGGTATGGGGGTTTTTCACTTTCTTTGAGCGCTACACAGTTGAACGGGACCTAGGCTGGGGTTCGGAAGCGCAACGCAATCTGTTTCTGGCCGCGGAGCAATACTTGGCCTCTGTAGGGCTGAAACCCCGTCAGGCAGAAAATATTTCCGTACTGAGTGGACTCTCCCCAGATGCCACCCTGTTTATTGCCAATTCCTCGCAAGTCTATAACCCACAGCGGGTAGAGGAACTGCTGGATTGGGTGCGCCGCGGTGGCCATGCCATCGTAGTGGCACGCACGGCGGGCTTTGACTTTGACCAGCAGCACAACGAGGAACGCGACTGGCTGCTGGAAGCACTGGATGTCTCCATCGTGGAGGGGCATGGCAACTACCACTTCGAACACCCTCTACAGCCTCTACTCGGTGAAAATGCAGAGCTGAGTCCGAAACAGAGCCCCGGAGAAGCCCTGCGCGAGTACAACCGCAAAATCGATGAAGGCATTACTGAAGCAGAGAAAACCGACGCTGAAGCTCTTCCGGAAAAACCCCGCAACCCGGATGTGGAACCCGAGGATCTGGTCACACTGCCCACCGACGAGGGGGCAGAAGTCCAGTTACATTTTGACGCCAGTTACCTGCTCTACCACCCCGGGCTCGAAGATGGCGCCGTCGACAAGCCACCGGTATTCTGGGCCAAGGTGTGGCGCGACGACGAGGGCGTACCCTTTCTGCAATTTGAGCGGGGCAGCGGCGTGATCACCCTGATGACCGACAGTGGGATTTGGCAATCTCACCGTATCGGCCACTTTGACCACGCCTATTTTCTGCAACTGCTGGCCGGAGACGGCAATTTCGTATTCCTAACCCATCCACACTTTAAGTCGCTGGGTTATCTCGCGCATAAATATGCCCTGGAATTTTTCCTTGCCGGTGCCTTAAGCCTGCTCGCCTGGTTATTGCTGCGTGCACGTCAATTTGGCCCCCTGCAACCGGCACCGGAAACCGCGCGTCGATCCCTGTTGGAACATATCTCCGCCTGTGGCCATTACTACTGGCACGACGACCAGTGCGAGCAGCTGTTGCGCGGCCATCGCTCAGAACTGTTGCGCCAGCTTCGAGCCTCTGAGGCCGACTCCAACGCCAGACACAAGCTGGCCAAAAAGCTCAGCGCTGCTACGGGCCTTAGCGAATACGACATCATCGCCAGCCTGTGGGGAACACCGGCATCCAGCGAAGAAACTTTTACTGAACAAATGCGCAATCTGCAGCGAATCGAGGCAGTCCTATGAGCGACACTACCCTTCAACCAGAACAGCAAACCCACCGCGAAACACCGGACTGGCAGGCCGCCTCCGCGCAATTACAATTACTGCGCAACAATATCAACCGCCTGTTAATCGGCCAGGAAGAAGTGGTCGATCAAGTGCTTGTGGCCCTGCTGGCCTCTGGCCACGTGTTGTTGGAAGGCGTACCCGGCCTCGGTAAAACCCTTTTGGTACGCACCCTGGCCAATTGCTTTGGGGGCAGCTTCCGTCGCATTCAGTTCACTCCAGATCTGATGCCTGCGGATGTCACCGGGCACGCCATGTACAACATGGGTGAGAGTCGCTTCGAGGTACGCCGTGGCCCGGTCTTTACCAACCTTCTGCTAGCGGACGAAATCAACCGCGCCCCGGCCAAAACCCAGGCGGCACTGCTGGAAGTGATGCAGGAGAAGCAGGTCACTATCGATGGCAATGCGCTGCCGGTACCCAATCCCTTTATGGTATTCGCCACCCAAAATCCCATTGAACAGGAGGGTACCTACCCGCTACCCGAAGCAGAACTCGACCGCTTCCTGCTCAAGATACTGATCGACTACCCGAGCCTGGAGGCAGAGCTAAAGCTGGCCGCCGCCGTCAGCAGCGGTCGTATCGAAAAGCATCTGCAGAAAAAGCCGGCCGGGGAGATCACCGTGGAGCAGCTGCAGCAGTTGCAAGCCCTGGTGCCCCAGGTTGAATTGGATAGACAGGTCTTGGAGTATGCGGTGCGACTGGTTCGCGCCACCCGCGAGGCCTCCCAATTGCGCAGCCCGGCAGGTCCCCGTGCCAGCATCGGCCTGCTGCAGGCCGCCCGCGCCAGTGCCCTGTTACAGGGACGCGAGTTTGTTCTGCCCGACGATATCAAGGCCATGGCCATTCCGGTAATGCGCCATCGTGTGAGTCTGTCCCCGGATATGGAGATTGACGGTGAAAGCCCAGATAGCGCCCTGGCACAGATTATCGACAGTGTCGAGGCACCGCGCCTGTGACCCAAAGCGCTGCAGCCACAGAGACGCAAAAAACTTTGCCCCAAAACGGCCGTCGGGGGCCTAGTCGGCGCCTGGTAAAACTTCTCGCTTACTGGTGCCTGGCAGCTCTGGCGATCAGTGCGGCCCGTATCTGGTTTCCCGAAAGTAGCGCACTTATCGAGACCGCCTGGTGGACCGGCGGGGCCCTGTTGATCGGAGCCGCGCTGTTGGATTTCCTTACCAGCCGCAGGGTTATGGGCCTTGAGGGCGAGCGCCGGCTACCGGGCAACCTGGCCCTGGGTGTGCGCAACAGTGCCCACCTCAAGTTGCGTAATAACAGTCCGCACACCCTGCAATTATTCGCCTGCGACAGTGTACCGCAGCAACTGGCAACAACTGGATTACCCCGCAAGGCGCATTTGCAACCGGAGCAGGAAGTTACTATCGAGTACACCTTGATACCCCACCGCCGCGGCAGCGCAAATTTTGGTCGAATCGAGGTCCTCGCCGATTCCCCCTGGGGCTTGTGGCAAACCCGCGCCTGGTTGGGGCGAGAGCAATCGGTAAAGGTCTATCCCAACTTTCTTGGCATATCCTCACTACAGGCGCTCTCCAGTGAGCAAACCCTACGCATGCTGGGCATTCACCAGCAACAGCGTCGAGGTGAGGGCATGGACTTTCGCCAGCTGCGAGAATATCGCCTGGGCGATAGTCAGCGCCAGGTGGACTGGCGGGCCAGCTCCCGCCTGCACAAACTTATCAGCCGCGAGTACCAGGACGAACGCGACCAGGAAATTATCTATATGCTCGACTGTGGCCGCCGCATGCGCGCCAAAGACGGGCAACTCAGCCATTTCGACCACGCCCTTAACGGTTTACTGCTATCCGCCTACGTGGCTATTAAGCAAGGGGATGCCGTCGGCCTGCACGCCTTTGCTGCCGGCGATAACAGCTCCGGCGGACAACTGCCACCGGTTAAAGGTGAGAGTGCCATCAATCTGTTGCTGAATAATGTCTATAACCTGCACTCCGGAACCGGCAGTGCGGACTACAGCGGCGCCGCCCAACAACTACTGGCCAAGCACAAACGCCGCTCTCTGGTGATCCTGATTACCAACCTGCGCGATGAGGACAGCGTCGAGCTACTCTCCGCGGTGCAACTACTCACTCGCCGCCACTTGGTGATGGTGGCAAGCTTGAGGGAAACGGCGGTCGATCACTTGACGCAAAAGCCTATCGAGGATTTTTCCGGGGCTGTGGACAGTGCCGCGGCAATGGACTTTTTACACCGACGCACGCGCCTGTTGAAACAATTGCAAGCATGTAATGTTCTAGTCGTAGATTCTCGCCCCGAGCTATTACACCAGGCTCTGGTAGAAGCTTACTGGCGCTTAAAGCGCAGCGGCAAAATCTAACAGGCTGCCCCATCTAAAACTTGTTCGACTTGATATAGATGGTACCAATTAAGAGATAATAGCGATGTTCTAAAAACAACAATCCCAAAACACAGGGAGTGTAACCTGACCATGTCCCAACTCACTATCGATCAGCTTATCCATGCGGAGGTAAAAACCTCCCCATTCCCCCATTTCTATTTGGAGCGATCCTTGGCCTCTGACGAGGCTACAGCTCTCATTAAGGAGTTCCCCCCTCTACATAAAGGCGGCAGTTTTAATATTAAAGATGTAAAGACTTCTGAACGACTACGTCACTTTATCCAGCAATTCGACAGCGTAGAGATACGACGTATTCTTGGGAAGAAATTTGATCTGGACCTGTCGGATAAGCCTATGATGGCCACACTACGCGGATACTCCCGGGCAAAAGACGGACGCATCCATACAGACTCAAAAAGTAAATTAATCACTGTACTTGTCTATCTCAACGAGGAGTGGACAGCAGCTACTGGGCGATTGCGTATCCTGCGTAGTGGAGACAATATGGAAGACTATACTGATGAACTGCTCCCCGGCCCCGGCTCCCTATTAGCCTTTAAAGTGACAGATAATTGCTGGCACGGTTACCCCAGCTTCGAGGGCAAACGACAGTCAATCCAGATCAATTTCCTTACCGGGAACAGAGCGAAAAATAAGCATCAATTTTTTCACGGTATCAGCGCTCGATTAAAGTCTTGGTTTAAATAGTTTATTTTCATAACCATATTTTGATAATTTTCTAATTATTATTTGGTATCAAAAGTTTGCAGTGAGATGTAGCCCTTTTCTCTCCTAGAAGGTAACCTGTTAGCAGTTTTCGCCGAGGCAATAAACCAACTTCGGTAAGCAGCAGATCCGCTATTTATGAGCCGCAAGCGTATCCTCCAAAACTATCCGCGCCTGTCCCGATGGCAGGCGATGCTGCTTTTATTGGTTTTCCTTAGTGCCCGTGGCTTGGTACCTGCTGGATTTATGCCCGCTGCATTTGCAGCCGGTACACCTTATGGCCTCTGCCATGGAGACAGTCGTAGCGCCCTTTTGTTAAATGCGCTAACCAATCCGATACAGCAACACCATCACGGCCATCAGGCAGATCACCTTGATGGTCACAACCACAATACACTGACGGCCCATTCTTTTGCCGACAACTACTGTAGTTTCTCTGTCGTTACCAATATTGTCAGTGCACCCGCAACGGATCTGGGTTTACCAAGCGCAGAGGCAGTTGTTGCGACGTCACCTTTTAGTTTCACCTTAGCACCTTCCAGCGCCTACACCCGCCCTCTTATCCGAGCCCCTCCTCACTAAACCCGCTTTTTAAAATTTCTCCCGGCAGCGTTTGCCGTGAATTTCCGAGGCTATACGTGCTTCCACGAGTTGGCCTGCGCTAACTGCTTTCTACAAGTAGGGCCCGGTTATGCCTGCACGCGCCGCTTCAAAATAGAGGAGCTCCAGTTGGCCGAACAGTCAGCAGGAGCAATCTGCGCACGCCTTCTATCTAGAGAGTGCGCGTTTGTCTGCGCCTGTAGCGCAGCCCAAGAATGGAAAAGTCATCATGCAAAAGAAGGTAAAAGTTAAATCCTATCAATCAAATGAACTTGGAGAGTGCGCCAATAAATTTCACCTGCCTAGGCCACTCAGTCTAGTGATTATCGCCAGTTGTACTTACTCCAGTAATCTACTCGCTAGCGAGATGGCGGATAACAGCAACAGGGAAATGGAGCATATGGTTGTCACCGGAGTAAAAACAGAACTGCCTCTCAACCTGGTTACAGATCCAAAAATGCCCCGCCAACCTCTGCCAGCCAATGATGGCGCCGATTACTTGAAAACCATTCCCGGTTTTTCCGTAGTGCGTAAAGGCGGTACTAGTGGTGATCCATTACTTCGCGGCATGGGCGGCTCAAGACTCGGGATGTTATTGGACGGTGAATCAATTATGGGAGGTTGCCCAGGCCGCATGGACCCACCCACCGCTTACATATTTCCAGAGAGCCTGGATGAGATCGAAGTCATCAAGGGACCCCAATCTGTTGTACACGGCCCCGGCCATTCTGCAGGGGTAGTATTATTCAAACAGCTACGGGATCGCCCCGTTGAAAATGAGTGGGATATGCATGCGAGCCTGCTAGGTGGCAGCGCCGAACACAGGGACGGTCTATTCGATATCGCCTATAAAACACCCCTCTTTTCCCTGGGCGGTTCAGCCACGTCAGCCTCTGCCGATGACTATGAAGACGGCGATGGCAACAAGGTACACTCCAATTACGCGCGCTGGAGTAGTAAGGTGAGTTTGGCCTGGACGCCAAATGACAACACCCGCCTGGAGTTAGATAGCAGCTTTAGTGATGGCGAAGCAGCCTACGCTGACCGCGGGGTGGATGGCACCAAGTTTGCTCGGGACAGTTATAAGGCCAAGTATACCCTTAGCAATATTGGCGACCTGTTGAATGCCATTGAGGTACAGGGCTATTTCAATTACATCGACCACGTCATGGATAACTACAGCCTGCGCCAACCCTCTGGTATGACAACCAACCCAACCTCTATGAACCTGGACAGCGAAACCATTGGAGCCAAACTGAGCCTATTGTTTACCCCCTCAGAAAATATCGAATTAACCACCGGCCTTGATACCCGTGAGAACCGCCATACCAGCCGCATGAGCATGAACCAGGAAATGGTGGATTACCGCAAGCTGGACCGGGATGCAGATGCCGAATTTTCCCAGCTAGGTATTTTTTCCGAGGCGACCTGGGAAATGACTCCCGACCATCATTGGATTGCCGGTGCCCGGCTGGATAAATGGAAGGTGCGCGACCTCCGCGACACTATTTCACTTTCCATGATGTCCGCTATTGAAAACCCAACTGCTGGGAAAAGCCGCTCGGAATCTTTACCCAGCAGCTTCCTGCGCTATGAATGGACGTCGCAAAATGCTCCCAACACCTCAACAACAGTTTATGCCGGATTGGGTTACAGTGAACGCTTCCCGGACTACTGGGAGATATTCGCTCGCGAAGCAGAGAATTCCTATAGCGCGCTGGAGATCAACTCAGAAAAAACCACCCAACTGGATGTCGGATATATATATCGTAATGACAAAATCTCTGCCAGCATTTCAGCCTATGCCAGTGATATTCGTGATTACCTGATGGTTCAAAATGATTACCAGAAAATGATGATCATGACGGATATTGACGCCATGCCTTCAATGAACAACGGTATGGGGAATTCATCAGATATGCGCACTGTTGCGGTGATGCGCAATATCCAGGCGCGTACCTGGGGACTGGAACTGGATGCCAGCTACCAACTGAGTGAATACTGGCGCACGGAGTTCACCCTGACTTCGGTACGCGGTGCCAATGATACTGATAAAACCACCCTGGCTCAGCTCCCCCCCCTGGAAACTCGCCTCGGGCTTCACTATGAACAGCCCCAATGGTCAGCGGGAATATTGTGGCGGGCTATAGCCCGCCAGAACCGTGTAGATGCCGGCAAGGGCAATATTATTGGTCAGGATTTCGGTTCCACAGATGCTGCCGACGTAGTGTCCATCAACGCAGGCTGGCGCCCAATTAAAAACCTGTTGATCACCACCGGCATCGACAATATATTGGATAAAACTTACGCTGAGCATGTAAGCCGCGCCGGCGCAGAAATACCCAATTTTCCACAGATCACCAGGGTGAATGAACCGGGCCGTACCTTTTGGCTGAAAACAGTTTACCGTATCTAGAATCGCAGTTTTTCTGGGAGCAAACTCTTTGCTCTGAATTTATAGGAAAAATATACATTAACAAGGCGCTCCTATGGGAGCGCCCTCAAGATTTAAATAAAGAAGGAAATAAATTTACCAGTGCAATTGCTGTCGATTACACTTTACAAAACAATAGTTGAGCTATCACTGACCACCAACGCACCACCCAAGGGAAGCTCGAATCACTCACTAAATAGTCCACCCTTTTTTAAAATCGATAGGAAAAATTTGCAGTCAATGTACGCAAATGTCCTAAATTTACCCTTCGTACGGAAGCTATGTCATTGTAATTATATTCAATGGAAGTGTCGAAATCCGGAGTCCACATAAACCGGTAGCCAACACCTAAGTTCCAGAAAGTATCGCTGCCATTAGTATTAAACACATGTATAAAGCGGTCATCGTAAAACTGATATTGCCATCTATTACCTCGGTGGTACCAGTAACCGTGCTTGCGCACATTGTTTAACTCAATATCGGCATAATTCCAACCAACCATCCAGTAAAGACACTGCAGATAGCAATTTAGGGTAAAATCCACCTTAAAGTTTAGCCCTACCTGCCTGACCTCAACCCAGCTGTCATCAAAACGGGAGGCTCGCAATTCCACCTGCCACACCCCCACTGCCGGGGTAATGCCAATACTGACATAACCAAAAAAATCCCGGTTGTTGGTGAGCTGCTGCTCTCCGGAACCCAAACCCAGAGTGCTGATAACCCTGTATTCCCCCGATTGAATACCATCGAATGGGTTGTTCCATTCCACCGCATTAACCACTGGAGCAAACAGCAGACCCAGAACACACAAAACCATCCTCATTACATCCTTCCTTGTAAAACAAATCCCAATACAGATAAATACCAATCGTCTTATCTAGATGCTCTCTACATCGATGATGGCCCAGATGCCACCTGCAAAAGCTGGATTTTCCCGCAGAGTATCCACCTCCTGAGGTTTGGGCATGGGTTTTCCGGCATGACGCAATTCCTCTAGGCGCAGGAAAATAGTTTCCGCC
The DNA here is from genome assembly GCF_041447265.1 of Microbulbifer epialgicus. Lineage (NCBI taxonomy): Bacteria > Pseudomonadati > Pseudomonadota > Gammaproteobacteria > Cellvibrionales > Microbulbiferaceae > Microbulbifer > Microbulbifer epialgicus. Next base: position 28,439 of record NZ_JBGMEK010000003.1, on the reverse strand, counting down.
ATTTTTTGTAGGGCAGCGTCCAGGGTTTCGGCATGACAATGACAATGCGGCAAATCTGGCGCTATGGCACCAAAGCCGGCGTATTCAATATTGTGAAGCACAACCGGATAGCGCATTGGAAAATACTCTTATACATTAACTTTCCAAAGCGTAGACGGATTTCAATTACAAGGAGAATTTTTGACAAGGAAAATCAACAAGCTCCAGAATTAATGGCTGAATTTCCCAGCTTCAGCACCTGGCAAATGGAACAATTACTAAAAAGAGGGAAGGAAAGAATACACTGCGCTCGGGACCGTATGAGGCCTGGATGTCGATTACGAGCTTACAGGGATGTATTCACAGCGCGTCGCGAGCGCAGTGTATTCTTTCCTTTTGACCCAGTAGTAGGTTCTTTCGACGGGTACACCTGAACCCCAGACGAAACAAATGAAATGTGCCTCCAAAAGCTCTGCTTGGTATTTTTTAGTGTTCACCTATAGCAATCCCGAGGGCAGATAAAACAAAGGGGACAATTTTGAGAGATAGGCAAATCGGGATAAGTCAGCCTTCCGGCATTTTACCCATAGGTCAAAGCCGACAATTTTCAGCGTGGCATCCTTCCCAATAATGCTCGGCGTGAAAATATCATGCCGTTATAGGTGCGCCTCAGCAGAGTTTCGTTTTCCGATATTGTATCAGCAAGCATTTCCACCTGGCGCTGCAACCAGTCAATTTCCTGTTCCAGCTCCCGGCGCAGGCAGCGTATTTCACTAATTCGGGTTGCACCCGATTTTACCGGACTGGGCATATTTCCGGCCTTTATTGTTGCGCAAGAGCGCATTTATAGAGGAAGTCATTCCCCCCGCCATAGGACAACGGGGGCAAGGCAATCTTAGTTCACTGTGTATTTACTCGCTAGTAACTCCTGCCAACCAAAGGAAGTGTCGCCGATCACATAAAAATACGGATTCAACAATGAGTCTTTACTGTTGTAACGCAGCAGCTGGAACTGGTCATCAACCACAGTGCCCCCAGCGGCCTCAACCACCGCCTGAGCCGCTGCGGTATCCCACTCGCAAGTCGGCGCTAGTCGCGGATAGAGATCCGCCGCGCCCTCAGCCACCAAGCACAACTTCAGCGAACTACCCATATTTTTACAGACCGCCGTACCCAACTTGGATTCGATACGCTCAACCAGCTCATCTACGGCACCTGCGCCGTGACTGCGACTGGCAACCAGCTCCACTGCCTCGCCTGCAGCCAGGCGCGGCTTGAGGGGGCGCACATGGATATCCGTTTCACCGGATTCTGTGCGTTTAAAAGCGCCGTTGCCCTTACAACCGGCATAGGTGATATCCAGTACTGGTACATACACTACCCCCAGCACCGGCTCTCCGTTGTCAATCAAAGCGACATTCACCGTGAACTCGCCGGTGCGGCGAATAAATTCTTTGGTGCCATCGAGCGGGTCGACAATCCAATAGCGCTGCCAACGGCTACGTTCCTCAAAGGAGGGAATTTCTTGCTCTTCAGATAATACCGGCACGCCCTCAATCAGCTGTGCCAGTGCTGGGGCCAGTATCTTATGCGCAGCCAGATCTGCCGCCGTCACAGGGGAATTATCCGCCTTGGTGTCAACTTCCAGCTCGGTGCTGCTGTGGTAAACCTCGAGAATAGCCTCGCCGGCGTTTACGCAGATTTCTATTACCTGCTCCAATAAAGCCTTATTCATTCGAACTTCCTATTTTTCGAGACCGTTATTATAAAGTTTTAGGCGGAAAAAAGATCTTTAATTGAAAGGTAGCGCTCGCCGCTGTCATAGCTGAATACCAGTACATGGCTGCCCGGCGCGAACTCGCCCTCGCGCTTTTTTACCGCGGCTAAGCTGGAGCCGGAAGAAATGCCTACAAATATTCCCTCCTTCAGTGCACACTGACGCGCCATTTCAAAGCTGTCCTCTTCACTCACAAGAATTGTGCCGTCGAGCACCTCGGTATTGAGTATTTCCGGGATAAAACCGGCGCCGATTCCCTGCAGTCGATGTAGCCCTTTTTCACCACCGCTAATCACCGGGGATTTTTCTGGCTCGACTGCAAATACTTGTAACTTGGGAAAAGATTCTTTCAGCACCTCGCCACAACCGCTGATATGGCCGCCAGTCCCCACGCCGGTTACCAGATAATCCAAGCCGTCAGGGAAATCTGCCAAAATTTCTTTTGCCGTGGTTTCCCGGTGTATCTGCACATTGGCGCGATTGGAGAACTGATGGGGCATCCAGCTGTTCTCATATTGCGACAATAACTCTTCGGCTTTCGCGATAGCGCCACCCATGCCTTGCTCCTTGGGTGTGAGTACCAGCTCCGCGCCCATGGCCTTCATCACCTGGCGGCGCTCCACCGACATGGATTCCGGCATGGTGAGAATTAAACGGTAACCTTTGACGGCCGCCACCATCGCAAGGCCAATACCAGTATTGCCGGAAGTCGGCTCAATAATCACGCTGTCAGACTGCAGAGAACCACGGCGCTCCGCATCCTCAATCATCGCCAAAGCGATACGGTCCTTGATGCTGCTGCCCGGATTGGAACGTTCCACTTTCATCCACACTTCGATATCGGGGCGGAACAGATGATTGATTCTCACATGGGGGGTATTGCCGATAGTTTCCAGAATATTGCTTGCCTTCATCAATGAAGCTCTCCGTAAATGGCACACCCGGCAAACAAACCGGCCTGCCAGGGTAGTAAATTCCTGTCCGCGAATAGTAACCCAGATGGCGACTCGCGTGAGTTTCAGGGGACAATAGACCAAGACCTAGAAAAACTGATAGATTCCTTCAAGACAATGACAACCGATAACAATAAGAGCATCGCTATGACCACTAGTATCTCCGCTGCACCGCAGCCTGGATACTTTCTACCGGCGGCATTTATCCTATGTGCTGGCTTTTTTATGCTGCTTGAGGGTCTTGGAGTGCAAGGCCCGTGGATGGCTTCTCTAAAAGCCCTGCCCATCGCAATTCTTGGCGCTATGGCGTTGGGCCAGCTAAAGGGCCTTACCCTTACCCTCACCTTATTGGCCCTGTCCTTTTCCGCCCTCGGCGATGTGTTGTTGGAACTGGAGTTCCCCGATCAGTTTATCTTTGGCCTTGGCGCCTTTTTAATGGCTCAGCTGTTCTATGCCGCCAACTTCTTGCGCTTTGCCGATTTCCGCAACCGGCGCAGCCTGCTACGCGCTGTGCCGGTAATCCTGGCAGCACTACTCCTGGCTCGCCTGATTCTCCCAGCCTCTGCAGAGCTGGCGCCGGCAGTGCTGGTTTACCTATTAGCCATTGTTGCCATGGCATTGGCAGCCGCGGCGCACCGAGGACAGTCAGCCTTACTGTTCGGCGGGGCACTCATCTTTATGCTGTCCGATACGCTCATCGCCCTGAACAAGTTTCTTGCGCCAGTGCCATTTGCTGATATGGCGATCATGTTCACCTATTACGCCGCGCAATTCATCATTCTGTACGGTACCCGTCGCGCCCAGGCATAATGCAGACCTTCTTCGGAGGAAGCTTATCGGGCAACTACACTGTGGCTTCCACCCCCATCACAGAGAGGTAGACAGACTCCATGCTCGACTGGCGAAGTATTGATACCGTATTGCTGGATATGGACGGCACGCTGCTGGATCTGCATTACGACAATCACTTTTGGCTCGACCACCTGCCCAGACGCTACGCTCAGGTACACGGCCTGGACCCGGAGCAAGCTCTGCATAAGCTGCAACAGGAAATTAATGCCCGCCGTGGCACCCTCGAGTGGTATTGCCTCGACTTTTGGGCAGAAACCCTGGAATTGGATATCCTATCGATACTGCGCGAAATCGAGGGGCGCATCGCTCTGCGCCCTCATACGGAGGCCTTCCTGCAAGGGCTGCAGCAACTGTGCAAACCCACCTTCCTGGTGACCAATGCACACCGCCAGGGGCTCAACCACAAACTGGAAATTACTGGTATCGACCGCTGGTTTGACGACATCATCTCTTCCCACGACTATGGGCACGCCAAGGAGAGCTGTTATTTCTGGCAAGCATTGCGGGAGGAGGTGGAGTTCGACCCTAAGCGCACCCTGTTTGTCGACGATAACCAGAGTGTACTGGCTGCCGCACAGGACTACGGCATTGCCCACTTGCTATGTATCCGCCAGCCTGATAGTCGTGGACCGAGGCGAGAGATCACCGACTTCCCAGCGATCCACCATTTCGACGAGATTATGGCCCTTGGTATCGGCGCTACTCAACCGGGCCATGGGTGACGCTGCCCCCTGGTCAAACACTCAATGACAGTTTCGGAATAGATGGAAAAAGTACGTATCGACAAATGGCTCTGGGCCGCACGTTTTTTCAAAACCCGTAGCCTCGCCAAGCAGGCTATTGAAGGTGGTAAGGTGCATGCCAATGGCCAGAGAGTTAAAGCCAGCAAGGAGGTGGCCGTTGGCGCCACTCTAAGCATCCGCCAGGGCTGGGATCTAGTGGAGATTGAGGTCGTCGCCCTGTCCGACCAGCGCCGCGGTGCCGATATCGCTCGTACCCTATATTGCGAGACCGATAGCAGTATTGCCAGGCGCGAGAGGGAGCGCACTGAGCGTCAGGCGGCCAATGCCGGCATTCAGCACGAACGCCCCAATAAAAAACAGCGCCGCCAGATACACCGCTTCCTGCGCGAGCAGAAGTAGGCTCAAATGACTAAGGTGGTGAAAATTCCGCCATCCCTTCCCATAACTGCTACACTGGCCCCATTTGTAACCCGATAGATAACAGCCATGATGAAACGACTAATCGCCATCTCCCTGCTGCTTCTGCTCGGTATGCAGACTGCCGTTGCAGACAGCCGCGAACACGAGCAGCTAAAGCGCTCGATCATCAAAATCTACACCACTGCCGCCGCTCCCGATTACTTTAATCCCTGGGCTCTGCTGAACCCCAAACAGCTATCCGGTTCCGGCGCGGTAATCCGCAATAAGCAGATTCTTACCAACGCTCATGTCATAGCCAATGGCAGCTTTATCCAGGTTCAACGCCACGGAGATGCGAGGAAATTCCGCGCAAGGGTGAAGTTCGTTTCCCACGACGCCGACTTGGCTTTGCTCACCGTGGATGACGATAGTTTCTTCGACGACACCCGCCCCCTGGCACTGGGTAAGCTGCCGGATCTGCAAGAGGAGGTAACGGTCTACGGCTACCCCATCGGCGGTAAATCCCTGTCGATTACCCGCGGCGTCCTGTCCCGGGTAGAGCACCAATATTACGCCCATGCAGAGAGCTACCTGATGGCCGGGCAGATCGACGCCGCCATCAACCCCGGTAACAGTGGTGGCCCTGTCATTTCCAACGGACGTATCGTCGGTGTGGCCATGCAGACTAATCAGAGCGCGGAAAACCTTGGTTATTTTGTTCCACCAAGTGTGATCGCCCACGTCCTCGAAGATGCCAAAGACGGGGTACACCAGGGCTTTCCCGAACTGGGTGTAGTTACCCAGAGCCTGGAGAGTCCATCCATGAAAAAGGCAGCCGGACTCCGTGAAAGCCAGGACGGCGCCATGGTGGTCAAAGTATTCACCGATGCCCCCGCCGCAGAAGTGTTGAAGCCCGGCGATGTACTACTGGAGGTGGACGGCTTCAAGGTGGCAGCCGATCGCACCGTAGAATGGCGTGAGAACCAGCGCACCAACTACCACTATGCTGTGGACCGCCACCATGTAGGGGACAAACTGCCAGTACGCTTTTCCCGCAATGGAGAAGAGCAAACCGCGCAAGTAGCGCTTGCTGCCGCACCGCCTTCACGCGCACTCGTATTGGGCGAACAGTTTGACCAACAGCCACGCTACTACATCTATGGCGGTGTGGTATTCGTGCCCCTGAACATGAACCTGATCAAGCGCTGGGGCAACAATTGGCACTCCAAAGCCCCCATCGACTACCTGTATGCACGCAACCAATGGGGGGAAGAGACACGCCGCGAACTGGTGGTGGCTCTTAAAGTCCTGCCAGCCAATGTCAACCTGGGTTACCACGATTGGAAAAACTGGATTATTGATTCTGTGAATGGCCATAGCGTTGCCGACTTCGATGAATTTGCCCAGCTGATGGAAACCAATAAAGGCGACTTCGTAGATCTGCGCGATCGCTCCGGCTACCGTATGGTGCTGGATGCTGATGAAGCCCAGAAGCAGGAGCCCCTAATTTTGCAGACCTACCATATTCCGCAGCGTCATTCCCAGGGACTGTTTAGCCAGCTGGCCAACAAAGAAGAGTAAGACCCACAACGCGGCCAGGGAGAAGCCATGGAAAAATTTCAAGGAGTCCTGTTCGGCAGCCTACTGTTGGCTGCCGCTACCAATGCCGGTGAACTCTACCGCTGGGTCGACGAAGATGGCCAAGTACACTTCAGTGACCGCCGACCAGCAGGAGCAAAAGCACAAGATATTTCCAGACAACTGGGCCCGATCAACTCTGTCGACGCCACCAAAGCGCCGCTGAGCACAGCCGCTGTTAGCCGCCAACCGCGCGAGATTGAGCGTGAGTACGAACAGCGTGAACAGAAGGAACAACAGAAGCGCCAACAGGAAAAGCAGCGTATCTGCACTGAGGCGCGCAGACGCCTCAATATTCTTAACGGGCGCGTAGCGTTTTTCGATAAGGATGGCCAGGAGGTTCACTACTCTGATCGCGATCGCGAGCAAATGGCCGAGAAGTTCAAACGTGAGATCTCAAGACGCTGCGGTTAAGCCCAGTGCAAACACTACCTCAGCCGGCAGATTCGCTGTCGGCGCCGGAATTTCCCTGGCCAGCTACCATTTAGGCATATACACCTCTAAAATTCCGCGGTTTTAACACCGAGGCACTCGCTCTATGTCCGATCAGCTGGAACGCTTTATCTTCTCCCAACACGATATCCGCGGGCAGATGGTGACCCTTACTGAATCCTACCGCGAAGTGCTGGAGCACAATCCCCTGCCAACACCGGTGGCACGCCTGCTGGGAGAGTTCCTCGCAGCCGCTTGCCTCCTCTCTACCACCCTCAAGTTTGATGGCGTGCTCAGCCTACAGGCCCGCGGAGAGGGGAATGTACCCCTTATCATGGCGGAGTCTACCCACCACAGTGACCTACGCGGTATCGCGCGGGTTGCCGAAGGTGTCCAGATCAGCGATGACGCCACTCTGCACCAACTTATCGGTTCCCGCGGCGCCCTCGCTATCACTCTGGAGCCCAAACGCGGTGAGCGCTACCAAGGTGTAGTGCCGATGGAAAAAGAAAGTTTGGCCGGCTGTCTGGAAGACTACTTCGCCCAGTCTGAGCAATTGGACACGCGCTTCTGGTTGGAGTGTGATGGCAGCAACGTAGGTGGCATTATGTTACAAGTCCTTCCGGGCAATAACGCCGCCACCGCCGAAGAGAATCGAGATGCCTGGGATACAGCGCTGCATCTGGCAGATACTGTCACTGCCGAGGAGCTATTCACAGTCCCCCACAAGGATTTGATTCACCGCCTATTCCACCAGCTGAATCCGGCAACCTTAGGCACCGATGGCATTCGCTTCAGGTGCAGCTGCTCTCGGGAGCGCAGCGCTCGAGCTCTAATCTCCCTGGGTGCCGAGGATATTTACAGGCTGCTGGATGAACAGGGTGGCGAAATTGTCACTAACTGCCAGTTCTGCAATGCCAAGTACCGCTTTGACCGCAATCAGGTCGAATCCCTATTGAGCGCCCCTCCCCACACACTGCACTGAAGAATCTCTACCGGCGAGGCGAAGTCTCCCTCGCCGACTACTGCTGCGACTGTCAACCACCATAATTCGCACAGCAAATGTTAGCGATCGCCATCATAGACAAAGTGAATTTAATTTTACTAATTTTATAATGACAGCGATGTCAAAGTACAAAAAGTGAACGAACTTGCTACCCGCTTATTTCGAATTTTGCAATAATGCGCCCCCCCAAATTTTGCCTGGCTGTTTAATACTTGGACGGCCCCTAATATTTTTTACCATCCAACATTCATGGGTAATCGACGAATGGCACAGATCGACGACACCGCGCTGGTTTTCAAGAACCTATCGCCAGCACAATTGGTAGAGCAGGCTCTAACGCGCGGCGAGGGCAAATTATCTGACACAGGTGCACTGGTCACCGAAACCGGCGCCCGCACCGGTCGCTCCCCTGCGGATCGCTTTGTTGTGGAAGAGCCCTCCACCGCCGACAGTATTGCCTGGGGCAATGTGAATCGCCCTTTCCCACAGGACAAGTTCGATGCCCTGTGGGATCGCGTTGAGGCATTTGTCACCAGTGGCGACAATTTTATGCAGCAGTTGCATGTGGGCCAGGATGAGGATCACTACCTGCCGGTTGTCGTTACCACCCAGACCGCGTGGCACAACCTATTCGGCCGCAACATGTTTATCCGTGCCAAAAATTACAATCCCAAGGGCAAAGAAGAGTGGCGCATCCTGCACGCACCGAACTTCGTTTGCGAACCCGAGCGCGACGGCACCAACTCCGAAGGCTGTGTCATCATTAACTTTGGCCAGCGCAAAGTCCTGCTGGCAGGCATGCGCTACGCCGGTGAAATGAAGAAGGCAATGTTCTCCGTACAGAACTTCCTGCTGCCGGAGAAAGACGTAATGCCCATGCACTGCGCCGCCAATGTTGGTGAAGACGGCGACACCTGCCTGTTCTTCGGCCTGTCCGGCACCGGCAAGACCACCCTCTCCGCCGATCCGGAACGCTACCTGATCGGCGACGATGAGCACGGCTGGACTAAGGGTGCAGTATTCAATATGGAAGGTGGTTGCTACGCGAAAACCATCGACCTGAGCCAGAAGAATGAACCGGTAATCTGGGATGCCATTCGTTTCGGCGCCATTGTTGAGAACGTGGTAACTAACGAACATGGCACTGCTGACTACTGTGACACCAGCCTCACCGAAAATGGCCGCTGCTCCTACCCGCTGGAACACGTGGAAATGCGTCAGCTGGAGAACCGCGCCGGAGAGCCGAAAAACGTAATCTTCCTCACCTGTGACGTATCTGGGGTATTGCCCCCGGTATCCATCCTCTCCAAAGAGGCTGCGGCATACCACTTCCTGTCTGGTTACACCGCGCGCGTTGGCTCTACCGAGCTGGGTGCAGAAGCCGGTATTCACCCGACTTTCTCCACATGCTTCGGCGCACCCTTTATGCCGCGCGCTCCCCGCGAGTATGCCGACCTGCTGATGAAGCGCATTGAAGACTTCGGCTCCAAGGTTTACCTGGTCAATACTGGCTGGACCGGTGGTTCAGGCGATAGCGGCAAGCGTTTCCCGATCCCTGTAACCCGCGCAGTAGTTGCCGCTATCCAGAGCGGCGCGCTGGAAGGTGCCGCCACCGAGCACCTGGAAACCCTGAACCTGGACATTCCTCTGGAAGTACCGGGCGTAGACAAGGCCTACCTGAACCCACGCGAAGCCTGGGATAACAAGGCAGCCTACGACGACCAGGCCGGCAAGCTGGCCAAACTGTTTGCCGAGAACATCGAGAAGTTCAATGTTAGTGAAGAGGTGAAGAACGCGGGCCCCAAGGCCTGAGTTTTCCACTCTAAACCGCCTTTCGGCGACACCAGTTCGCCAAGGTAAAGAAAGCCCCGTCACCATCAGATGCCGGGGCTTTTTTCTATCCACCATGCTCCCACCCCTGTCGAATTTAGCGGCTATAGTGTTTAAACAAGCGCCGACGAAATAGACGTCTGCAGGAAAAACTTTCGTTCGCAAAGCCACCCTGGGAGCAAACGTCGTAATCCATGTCCACAGGCAACTCTTTTACCCGCTTCTGGGCACTGTACCCCCACCAGCCACCCGGTCACAGGGTAAATCGAGCGGTGGTGGGCTGCCTGACCCTACTATTGGCAGGGATACTGCTATCACTGTGGCTCTTTCTCCATCTGAAATCCCAGGAAAAACCCTTCGAAGAAGTAAAAGGCTACCGCATCGCCAGCGAGGAGAGCTTTGATAACTTCCTGCGCAGTGGCAGCAACCGAGAGCGGGTGGAAGCCCTGAGGCGCTACTTGGAAGATCGAGGCCTTGGCGAGGTCACCCCGGTTAAAAATCTGCTTCGCCAGGGCGATGAGTGGCTAGAGCTGAAGGAACCCCCCTTCTCCATTCCTCCCCGGAACCAGTGGAACAACATGGCTGACACCCTGGAATTGTTACGGGATCAGATAGTGCCCCTGATCGGTCCGGTAGAAGTGATTTCCGGCTTCCGCAGTGACAGCTACAACCGCAAGCTGGAACACAGTGACAAAGCCCAGCATCGCAACTTCTGCGCCCTCGACCTGATTCCGAAATCCAATATTAGCCACAGGGAGTTGGCAGAAGAATTACGCGCCCTTCACGCACGTCTGGGTCCAGAGAGCAATTTCGGTCTCGGACTTGGTGATGGGGTTCGCTTCCATATCGACACTTGCGGCTATCGCACCTGGTAATTGGCGGAGTTGCCCATGGATACTCGAGATCAAACACAACGCTGCTCCATCAGCCCTCGGACTCAGCGCCGCCGGCTGCTCCTGCTTGGCGCCATCCTGCTCGCAGCCATTATCGTAGTAACACTGTTTACTTCCGATAGAACACGAGAGTTGCGAGAAAGGCTAATTAGTCCCATAGACTTATTGCCACTGCCAGAAATACCTGAGGTCTATGACATCCAGGGATACCCGGCCGCCTCCGAACGCGCGTTTAGTCAATTCCTCAAGCGGGAAAGCAACTATGCCCTGTTCACCCGGCTGAAAGATTTCCTACGACTTAACCAGGTAGACCAAGTGGTGCCTCCATTTGAATTATTGCGTCAGGGCAGCGATTGGCAAGATCTGGACGAACCGCCGTTTGCCATCCCTCCGGCAGAAAATTGGGGAGCCATGGTGTACACCCTGAGGGCCTTGCAACAGGAAATCGTACCGCGTATCGGCCCCGTGACAGTGATCTCCGGCTGGCGAACCACCAGTTATAACAGTAAAGCGGGCGGCTCCAGAGGCAGCAAACACTTACACTTTTGCGGCCTGGATATAGTTCCCCAGAATAACTTCTCACGTGAGCAGCTGGTGCCAGTGCTTAGGGATATCCATAAGCGCAATGGCCAGCAATGGAATATGGGCCTGGGCATCTATAAAGGCATTCGTTTTCACGTGGACACCTGTGGTTACAGGCGCTGGTAAACCACTCCTGCATCTGCTTAGATAGAGCACGAATAAGGCGCCCAATACCGCAGGGCGGTTGCAGCAGCAGAGGAAATTCCAGTGCAGGAAAAATTAGAAAGGCGCTCTTTTATCCTTTCACTATTATTGGTATCAGTAGCCTTTTTGCTACTGGTAAAACCTTTTTTCACACCCATTTTCTGGGCATGTGCCACCGCGCTGATTTTTTATCCTGTATATCGCCTCCTGATGCAGCGCTTCCCTAACTCACCCAATTCAATGGCGCTGCTAACCCTATTTATGTGCATTGTGCTGTTAGTAATTCCAGTATTAGTGGTGGCGACCTCTTTTATTAATGAGGCGGTATCTCTGTACCATAGAGTGCAGCATGGGGAAATTGACGTTTCCAAGTCCCTGGAACAAATTCGCAGCGCTTTCCCACGGGTTAATGACATGCTCGAGGGCATTGGAGTGGATATTGAGGAGGCCAAACAGCGCCTCCTCGGCGGTGTCATGAATGCAGGAAGCTTCGTCGCAAAAAATGCGATTGAGGTGGGACAAAACACCGTTAACTTTTTTGTGATGCTGGGCTTAATGCTCTACCTCACCTTCTTTCTAATACGCGACGGTGAGAGACTGGTCAACCTGATTATCCACGCCTTGCCCCTGGGCGATGAGCGTGAACATCTGCTACTGGCCAAATTTGCCGAAGTAACCCGAGCAACGATCAAAGGCAATCTGGTAGTCGCCATTACCCAGGGCACCCTGGGCGGTATTATTTTCTGGATACTCGGCTTACCCGCCCCACTTTTGTGGGGGGTATTAATGACACTTCTGTCTCTCTTGCCAGCAGTAGGCGCCGCACTAATCTGGTTTCCCGCGGCAATTTATTTGTACGCAATCTCGGAGCCGATAAAAGCCACCATATTGCTCGCCTACGGTTTTGCAGTTATCAGTCTGGTGGATAATCTGTTGCGTCCCATACTCGTGGGGCGCGACACCAAGCTGCCAGACTACCTAGTGCTGTTTTCTACCGTGGGCGGCCTATTTATGTTTGGCATTAGCGGCTTCGCCATAGGTCCATTGCTCGCAGCCCTGTTCCTCGCCTTCTGGGAAATATTTATGCGAGAGTTTGTGCATCCGGAAGATATGCTGATGCCTCCAAAGCCAGACAACGACTGAGAGAAGCTCCCGTTGTTTTTATCGCGTGGCGGGAGCCGCTGACTTCCGTTCGCGCAATGCTTTCAAGCGCTGGTTGAGATTGCTCATCGGCGCCTGATCAACCAAAAGCACTCCCTCATTGGCCCGATCCAAATCCGCAATCAACAGGATTACGGTAGCGAATGTCAGCGCCAAAGCCAGTACCACCTGTGTCGAGCCACCACGGCTGATTCCCAGCTGATAACCAATAGCAAGCATGGCAAGTATTGTTATGAAGTAAAGCGCCAGCCAAAGGGGCGCGGGAATACGATACTGCAGACCCAGCACCACCCTGGCACGATGTAAATCGATCATCCTGTTAACCGGATCGGCGAACTGACGCAAATAATCCGCGTTGTAATCCCAGGCGATATGATCCTGCACCAACTGCCACAACTCCCGCTGGATTTCCTCGCTCCGCACGATATCTGCGGGATTCACCGGTATGCTGGGGTCAAAATCACGGAGATCCACATACTCCGCTATCAATCCATGAGCGCGTTCTCGTTCCATTTCCTCAAGGAAGCCCACATTCAAATAAGCCGCCTGAATAGTATTAACTTCCTGTAACAATAGAGCCTTGCGCTCATTAAAACGATCTGCGGCCATGTTAAAAGTAAAGGCCAATACGAATGCCACCAACCCCAGGGTTGCCGCGACGGCGCTGCCAATTGAGGACTCCCCATCGGCGACTTCTTTATTCGGGTGCCGATGCCCCCAGAAAACCCCCAACGCCAGGGCACAAAGTACCAGTGCCACCGTAATCAGATAGATTAGGGGCAGTGGTAACACATAGAAGATATTTCCCGAATACATAAGAGCCCTCACAGACTCAGGAAAGTCTGGTTCAAGGGATTGACGCTAGCCAGTTTTCTTGGGCCCTCGGGAAATCCAAATGATGGGAGGCAATGGAGGTGAATCTGCTAGTTTGTACAAAACTGCAGCGGTAGTATAGACACCAACTATACGAGAGCGAAATAACCTATGAAATACTGGATTACCTTGATTGTAAGCGCATTGATTAGCCTGCCACTGATGGCTCTTGAAGTTGGCGACAAGGCTCCGGACTTCTCCCTACAGGGGTCGGATGGCAAAACTCACACTTTATCTGAGTACAAAAACAAGAGCGCGGTGGTGATCGCCTGGTATCCACGAGCCTTCACCAAGGGTTGTACCGTCGAATGCAAATCACTGGCCAGGAATGGATACAAAATTCGCGCATTCAATGCCGCTTACTTTATGGCCAGTACCGATACGATCGAAGAAAATACACGTTTCGCCAAAGAAAATGAAGCCGATTTCCCTCTACTGAGCGATCCCAGCGGAGAAGTGGCCAAATCCTACGGCGTGTTGATTCCAATGATCAATATTGCCCGACGCATTACCGTCTATATCGGAAAAGACGGAAAAATTCTAAAAATTGATAAAGACATAAAGCCCGCCACCAGCGCGGAGGATATTGCTAAAAATCTGGGAAAACTCGGCGTAGAACAAAACAAGCTTTAAATCGAAGCTTTAGAAAGTGGCCCAAACATAGTTACTCCGGGCCACTTTTATCTACCCAACTCCACTGTGGAATTATCATTGGATGACGAAAGAGATTCCAAAACAACATTTCTCTCCTTCAAAATCCCCAAGCCACTTACAAACGCTTAGAGTCTCCTCCCCCTGGCTGGATTTAACCACATGTTCATGTAAATAGTCTGGCTCACCAGAAGTAAAAACACGCCTGTCCGCTTCCCTTAATGCCTCAGCATTCTCCGCCCAAACCAACTGGTCGTCAGTCTTTCCGACCACGTTCTCACCAGCCAACTCACATATCTTGCGGTTTCCCCAAATATATTGTTCATCTCTATTTTTTACCCAGAATAGAAATGGCACATCATTAACGACATTAAGTTCATTACCGGTCATAAAATCACCTGAAAATCGCGCTGGCCAGTGTAGTCCTTTTCAACGATAGCGGAAGCCTTCTATTTATCCTCACATATAAAACTAACGTGCCGTTATTATGGCGTGTAACTTCCTATGAGGAAGTCATGACGACGCCCATACTCACACTATCAAGCAAGAAAGGATTATCAAATACTCTAAAAACTATCCTTACATTTCCAGTGCTGCTTAGCGCCTGCAGCGGTGAAGGAACTGGAGGGGATTATGTGACGAAGTCATCACCTGCTCAGCCTACGCCGACTATTCCCCCCTGTGAGCCCCGCGCCCCACCCTCAACTATCACTCGACGCGGAGTTTTCGATGAAATATTCGAAAACCTCCCGAAAATTACCGTCAGCATTGTAGATACAAAATATATTACTGGCCAAGTCAATGATAATGAATTTAACATTGAAGTTAATTCTGGTCATGACGATGAGCTGGCAACCTTTACTGCAAAAAATTTCATATCAACTCACTGGAACTTTACACTGCAATCTTATGCCGGATCTTTTTGAAAAAATACACTTTCCCATGGAGTTACAACCCTCAAAATCAATAGCCAAACCTGATCACCCCAACACACATCAAGATTGAGATTTAACTCCAAGGAATTTATCTATTGACCGGAACTTAGCGTTGAATATTTTATGATTTAACTTCAACCACCCCAATAATACATATATTTTTTTAAGATAAACGTAAAATAGAGTTTAAACAAAGAATCAATATTCACTAGGTCCCGTCTAGCACACCTGGTAAAGCTCTAAGAATCATTGCCACAGCCAAAGACCCAGAAAACTCAAAAAAAGAAAGCATTTTCAGAATTAATGCTTGAGGGAAACACATAAGAGTTACCCACGCCGATCAGAATTAAATATAACATTCCTTTTCTTATCGACTACAATTAAGTGCTAAATTCCAATGGCAATGTAATTTTAAAAGTTGAATTATTTTTTTAGGGACAGCCACTTTTTGAGCCAGCATGTTCGCCGGATCCACGTCTAGACTCCCGGGAAAAAGCTGAAAAGGAGCTCTTTTAGCTAAATATTATTACTCCCTTTCTCTGACAACAGAGGAAAGCCGACATCCTATCTTCATCTAAGGGACAATCTGAGGAGTGCGTACAGTGAAGAGAAAAAGAGCTGATTAAAAATTCATTTCAATCTAAGCAGTTAATACAAAGATAAAGCTAGGGCTCTTTATTTATAGAACCCCAGCTTTAAGTAATTTATTCTCGACTTATCTCCAGATCCTTCAGCTTCCTTGTCAGCGTATTACGCCCCCAACCCAATAAATCCGCCGCATCGCGTTTGCGCCCAGCCGTGTGCTTTAAAGCAATTTCTATTAAAGTGCGCTCAAAAGCGGGGACAGCCTCATTGAGTATTTCGCGCCGCCCGGAAGAGAGGGCTTGGTCCGCCCAGAGACGCAGGGATTTTTGCCAGTCCAGCGGAGATTCAGCCTCTTGCCCTTGCTGGTGCAGTTCTTGAGGCAGGTCTTCAATATGCACTTCGCGACCAGAGGCCATTACAGTAATCCAACGGCAGGTATTTTCCAGCTGGCGCACATTGCCAGGCCAATCGAGCCTCGACAGATACTCCTCGCTTTCCCTGGTCAGAATTTTTGGTTCCACCCCCAAGTCTTTGGCCGCGGCATTGAAAAAGTGGCGCACCAATCTGGGGATATCCTCGCGGCGATCAGCGAGCCTGGGAATATGAATTCGAATTACATTCAGACGGTGGAACAGGTCCTCACGAAACTTGTGCTGAAGCACTAATTCCTCCAGGTTTTGGTGGGTGGCAGCGATAATACGCACATCCACTTTTACCGGTGTATGACCACCAACCCGATAGAACTCCCCATCCGCCAAGACACGCAATAAGCGAGTCTGGGTTTCCGCAGGCATATCTCCTATTTCATCCAGAAAAAGTGTGCCGCCATTGGACTGCTCAAAACGTCCGGTGCGCTGAGAGCTGGCGCCGGTAAAGGCACCCTTCTCATGCCCGAAGAGTTCCGATTCCATTAGGTCTTTGGGAATGGCAGCCATATTGAGGGCGATAAAGGGATTGTCCCGGCGCGGACTGTGATTGTGTAATGCCTGCGCCACCAACTCTTTACCGGTGCCAGATTCACCGTTAATCAGAACAGTAATATTGGAGTGTGACAGTCGGCCAATCGCACGGAACACCTCCTGCATGGCTGGTGCCTCGCCAATAATTTCTTTATTCTCGGTGCCATTGTCAGGCTCTACATACTCTTCCTGGGCCTGCTCACTGGCGTGTACCAGAGCCCGGCGAGTGACAGCAACCGCCTCGTCGATATCGAAAGGCTTGGGCAGGTATTCGAAAGCGCCGCCCTGATAGGCGGCGACGGCGCTATCCAGGTCCGAGTGGGCAGTCATAATAATGATCGGCAGGCTTGGGCGCTCTGACTGAAAGCGCTGCAGCAATTTGAATCCATCAGAGCCCGGCATGCGAATATCGCTGATCACTACATCCGGTGAATCGCTGTAAAAATCATCCAGGGCGCGATCGCCACTCTCATAGCACTGGGTTTCAATACCCTCCCTTGAAAGCGCCCGCTCCAGTACCCAGCGGATCGACCTGTCGTCGTCAATAATCCAAACGCGATTACTCATTCTCTAGGTTCCTGTATTTGCTGATTCATTAGAAAGCGGCAAGTAAATTTGGAATACACAGCGGCCCGGCCGGCTGTCGCATTTAATCAGACCCCGGTGTTGATTGATGATGTGCTGGGAAATAGAGAGCCCCAGCCCAGAGCCCTCAGCACGCCCGGAAATCATCGGGAAAAAAATTCGCTCACGGATATCCTCCGGTATGCCCGGGCCGTTATCCTCAATTTCAACCCGACATACCAGTGCGCAATGGCACCGCCCTATAGTGAATCGGCGCTGTACGCGGGTACGTAAAATAATTTCACCGTTGTCGAGACCAATACTCTCATCAATGGCCTGCATCGCATTGCGGGCAATATTTAGCAGGGCCTGTATTAACTGTTCGCTATCCGCCGACACATCCGGTATCGAGGGATCGTAATCCCGACGGATTCTCAACTTGCCCTCACACTCGACATCCACAAGTTGAGCCACCCGTTCCAGCATTTCGTGTACATTGGTTGTGGCCAATTGCGCCGGCTGACGGGGGCCCAATAAACGATCCACCAAGTTGCGCAGGCGGTCGACCTCTTCAATGATGATCTGGGTGTATTCCTCCAGGGAGGCATCCGGCAGCTCCCGTTGCAGTAACTGTGCAGCACCGCGAATCCCTCCCAAGGGATTTTTGACCTCGTGGGCCATACCGCGCACCAGATTGCGCGTGGTTTCCTGAGTACTGAGCAGGGCATCCTCGCGGGCAATACGCAGCAGACGATCCATCGGCTGTACTTCCACCAACAACACACCAAGTTCCGGCACAGGGCTCACGGAGTAGTCCACTGTACGGGTCTCCAGGTTGTGCAGGCGCCAGTGGGCACGGCGCACCGTATATTTCTGACCGTTGATTAAGGCTTCACGCAAGGCCTGCTGGGCGGGTACGGACTCGCGCACCACATCTTCCAGCGGCAGGCCGCTGACCCGTGAACGGGAGGCGGCAAGCAAGTCCTCAGCGGCGTTGTTCAAGTAACTAAGCGACAACTTGTCATCTAGCACCAATACGGCGGAAGTTAGACTGTCTAACAGTTGGCGCAACTGGCGGTCATTGAGCATTCAGTAATTTCCAATTCTGTCCGATGGCCATGGCGGCAATGCCCTCCCGGCGCAACAATCCCTTGCATTGAGTCACTGCAAAAAGCAAACCAAAATGGCGCACAGCCCGGTAGGAGAACACTGAATTCGCCATAACAGGGTCTTTGCAGCGGTTGATTAAGGGAGAATTGTTTACATCGCCAAGCTCCTCAAGCACGAGGAACTATGGCGGAATATCCAGGCTGAAGAGTGCACCATATCGGTGCACAGGTCAAAATGTAGCCACTTTCAGAATGAGCGGCTATCGGCACAATTGACAGCAGATCAAACCCGATAGGATTAAGCTGTGGATCGGACTAGGGTGTATTAAAGTGAAACGCTAGACACTTATGGTGCGAGTGGGTTCGAGTTATCCAACATAGCGACGCTGGGACGGTGCACAAAAACAGTAATGACCTGGGATTTTGCCAAAACCTTCCCGCTGGCATCAGTGAGTATCGCCTGTAGGCTGTGGCTACCACGTTCCAGTGCTGAGATATCCAACCCGGTGCTGTCGGAACTGCCGCGCCAGGGCTGGCCATCCACTATCGCATAAAAGCTGGCCCCTTCCGGGTACTGTGGCTGTACATTCACTTGTAGCGCAATAAAACGCTGTCCCGGCGGGATAGTCGCACCATCCTGGGGACTCACAATCCGGATAGATACCGATCCGGAGTAACTTTCTTTCTCACTAGCACCTGTATCTTCGTTCTTCGGGGAAAGTTTGCGGGTGGGCAGCGGCCGAGGCACGACAATGGGCTGCACATTGATCGGGCCCAGTTCGACCTCCTCCGTTCGCCCGTTAGGCGGCGGCGTATCACTGAAGGTCACCTTGCCATCCGGGCTGACAATTTTATAGATGGCGCCAGACCCTTCGATTCCATTAGACCCAGCTGCCGCCAGCCCGGCAAATAGCACCAAAGGTGCGCTCAACAACAGTGCTTTCAGCAGTTTTGGAGGTGTCATAACGTTATCGACCGCAACGGGCGGACGCTCCTTCTCGATGTCCTTATAGGGCTCCAGCAGACCAGGGCGCGAAAGCCGATCCAGTTAGGGGCGGCAAAAACGACCATCTCATTCACAGTGTACTCCCAATAAAAAAGCCCGCACCAGGACTGTGCGGGCTTTTTGCGAAAGGATCGACGGCATCACACTGATGCCGTTTGCCATTAAACGGAGTAGTACATATCGAACTCGACCGGGTGAGTGGTCATGTTCAGGCGCTCTACTTCTTCGCGCTTCAACTCAATGTAGGCGTCGATTGCGTCATCGGTAAATACGCCGCCTTCGGTCAGGAAGGCGCGATCCTTATCCAGTGCCTCCAGTGCACCCTCCAGGCTCTCAGCGACTGTTGGGTACTCGGCCAGCTCTTCAGGCGGCAGATCGTACAGGTCTTTGTCCGCGGCGTCGCCAGGGTGGATTTTGTTCTTAATGCCATCGAGGCCGGCCATCAGCAGTGCGGCGAATGCCAAGTAAGGGTTGGCCGTCGGATCCGGGAAGCGGGTCTCGATACGCTTGCCCTTTGGCGAAGTCACATAAGGAATGCGAATCGAAGCAGAGCGGTTACGTGCAGAGTAAGCAAGGATGACCGGTGCTTCAAAACCAGGTACCAAACGCTTGTAAGAGTTGGTGGATGCATTACAGATAGCATTCAGGGCGCGCGCATGCTTCACAATACCGCCTATGTAATACAGGGCGGCCTCAGACAGCCCGGCATAAGCATCGCCAGCAAACTGGTTTATGCCATCCTTGGTGAAGGATTGGTGTACATGCATACCGGAACCGTTGTCTCCAACCAACGGCTTGGGCATAAAGGTCGCAGTCTTGCCATAGGCATGTGCAACATTGTGCACAGCGTATTTGAGGATCTGCACCTCATCGGCCTTCCTGGTCAGAGTGTTGGCGGCGACGCCAATCTCACACTGGCCAGCTGTACCCACTTCATGGTGGTGCACTTCTACACGCAGGCCCATCTGCTCCATAGCGGAACACATGGCAGCGCGCACATCATGCAGGGAATCAACCGGGGGCACCGGGAAGTAACCTCCCTTCACACCGGGGCGGTGGCCAATATTTCCCTCGCTGAAGTTGTGGCCGGAAGACCAGGCCGCTTCCTCGGAGTTAATCTTGTAGAAGGCGCCGCCCATTTCGGCACCCCAAGTGATGTCATCGAAGACAAAGAATTCGGGCTCAGGACCAAATAGCGCAGTGTCACCGAGGCCAGTGGACTTAAGGTATTCCTCGGCACGCATAGCGATGGAACGCGGATCGCGCTCGTAACCCTGACCGGTGATTGGATCCACGATGTTACAGCGAATAATAACGGTGCTCTCGTCCGTGAACGGATCGAGGAATGCAGTCTCGTCGTCCGGCATCAGGATCATGTCGGATTCATTGATGCCCTTCCAACCGGCGATGGAGGACCCGTCAAACATCTTGCCCTCTTCGAAAAACTCGCCATCAATTTCCGATACCGGGATAGAAACGTGTTGCTCTTTACCCTTGGTATCTGTGAAACGCAAGTCCACCCACTTGGCCTCACTCTCATTAATCAAACCGAGCGTTTTCGCTGACATTGCAGTCCTCCTGGTCTTGAAAAGTTTTTGATCGCTATGCCTTGCTGCCGGCATTCACTCTTTATCTGGCGTGAAATAAAGCAAAGAGTGTGCCAATTTAGGGCAGCCACACCCCAGTGGCGGTTAGTGCCGACGCTAACCACAGAACAGGGCTGACTGAGGCAGGATAGATGTAATGTGGCCGAGCAGCCACAGAAAAATGCACCATTTTGGTACACATCATATGTCTCTCGCCCAAACAGAGTGCGCAACCAACTTGCCTCCGGCTAGTTTATAATGCCGCACCTTCTATCAACATGCGGTACCCCACGGACTCCCATGCACTTTGTCGTCAAATTTTTCCCTGAGATCACCATCAAGAGCAACCCGGTACGCAAGCGTATGTCGCGCCAGCTCAAGGACAACTTATTGCGCCTGTTGCGCCAATTGGACGACCGTATCCAAGTGCGCAAAGACTGGGAAAAGATCGATGTGATCGCCCCGGATGCAGTCTCCCACCTGGGTCCGCGTATCGAAGAGGTACTTTCGCACACTCCTGGCATTGCCAACTTCTCCCGCGTGCGCCAATTTCCCTTGGGCGATCTGCACGATATGTACGAAAAAACCCTGTCGGTATGGGGAGAAGCGCTGAAGGACAAAACATTTTGCGTGCGGGTTAAGCGCACTGGTAAACACGACTTCCAGTCTCTCGACGTGGAGCAATATGTGGGCGGCGGTCTCAACAAGAACACCGAAGCGGCCGGAGTGAAACTGAAAAACCCCGACATCACGGTGAAACTGGAAATCCGCCACGACAAACTCAACGTGATTGAGGAGCAGCATCCCGGCTTGGGCGGCTTCCCCCTGGGCACCCAGGATCCAGTACTATCGCTGGTTTCCGGTGGATTTGACTCCACTGTAGCCAGCTACCTGACCATGAAACGCGGTATTCGCACCCATTTCTTATTCTTTAACCTGGGCGGACGCCAGCACGAGCTAGGCGTTAAGGAAGTGGCTTACTATCTGTGGAATAAATATGGTGCCTCCCATCGAGTGCGCTTTGTCACCGTGCCGTTTGACGAGGTAGTGGCGGAAATCCTGGAGCGCGTCGACGACTCCCATATGGGTGTAATCTTGAAACGCATGATGCTGCGCGCCGCCAGTGTGATCTCCAAGGAATTGGAAGTGGATGCGGTAGTAACCGGCGAGGCCATCGCCCAGGTTTCCAGCCAGACCCTGAAAAACCTCGCTGTCATTGACAGTGTCACCGATACCCTGGTACTGCGCCCGCTGATCACCAGCGATAAAACCGACATTATTCGCACCTCCCGGGAGATAGGCACCGAGGAATTTGCTGCGAACATGCCTGAATACTGCGGTGTGATCTCAGTGAAACCCACTACCCGGGCGAAAATCGAGAAAGTGGAGTCCGAGGAAAACCGCTTCGACTTCACCGTGCTCGACCGCGCCATTGGCAATCGCGTGATACAAAACATTGACGAAGTAATCGAAGAGGTAGATGGAGAGGCGCCGGAAGTGGAGATCCGCGAGAGACCCGGCAACGCCGTGGTAATCGATATCCGCCACCCGGATGAAGAAGAAATAGATCCACTGGAGCTGGAAAACTGCGAAGTGGAAACCATCCCTTTTTACCGACTCAACAACAGCTTCGCTCAACTGGATCAGGAGCGCGAGTACCTGCTCTATTGCGCGCGCGGCGTCATGAGCCGTTTACACGCCTCCCACCTGCTGGACGAGGGCTTCCGCAATGTTGGGGTTTACCGGCCACAAAAAGGTGATCGGCAAGACTGAAACCGTGCCAGGCAAAGCCAGGTCTATCCGCCACAGGTAACCTGCAAACGCTCAGCCATAACCAATTGCAACCTTTCCTTTGGCGTAAAGCCCCGTAGCCAGCCTGCGGGTGCGCCGCTGCGGTCGATAAGCAGGGTAAAAGGTGTGGCCGGAATGGAACCCACTTTATCGAGCAGCTCACTGTTCACCTGGAAGGCGGGGAAATCCGGGCGCAACCTGTGGTATTCCGCCTGCAGAGCCCAGCGGGAGCCGTTAGTGCCCACCGCCAGCGGCTGAAACTGACCGGGGCACTGGGCCAGCAGTTGATTGATCGCCCTGACTTGGCGAAAACACCAAGAGCATTCAGGTTCAAAAAACACCATAAGTGCCGGCTGCCCCCGGTATAACATGAGACTGGTTCGCTCAGGACGAGTGAGACTTCTCAGCTCCAGGTCCAGGAGTGAAGACCCCTGCGCGATACTGGGAGAAGCCACTGCGAATAAGGTGAGTATCAATATTAACGGGGGAAGGCGACGCAAGATTATATACTCCAATCGAAGCCCAGATAGAACTCACGGCCGCGCAGCGGGCCGTAGATATAAGCTACATCATAAGCATCACCGGCATCCCAAAACAGAGGCGTTTCGGCATCATTTACCTGGGTGTAATCGGTAAGGTTATTGCCACCGACGTAAACAGTCAGGTTTTCACTCATATCGAAGGACACTTTCATATCCAGGGTCCAATAGCCTTCAGCGCTGAGGCTCTTCTGCTCTTCACCGGGCTGGTTGTAACCCTCATAGCCATAGTCATCCAAGTCCCGCTGCCCAATCCAACTGGCACTGGCGTACACCATCCAGGGGCCGCTGCCATAGTCCAAACTCAGTAATGCCCGCTGCTCGACGGGGGCTATAGCGTAGGATTCCTTGAATACCTGATCATAGGCGTAGGTTTCCAGGGTAACCCCGAGTTTCAGGGCCTCGGTCAATGTATAGCCGAGACTGATATCCCCAGCGGTGACGGTAGCCGTCTCCTCCATTTGCGTCAGCAGCGGAACACCGCTCTCGGTTTCGCCCAGTGCAGCCAAGTGCTCAACTTCCGTGTGCGCCAGTGACAAAGTGCTGCTCAGGCGCTCGCCTTCATAACTCAAGGCATAAGTGGCGGAGAGAGATTTTTCCAGCCTGTCGATATCGATGGCAAATCCATCACCGGCATCAAGAATGCCGTGGTCGGTCTCAAAGAAGGAGAGTGGTGCACGATAGCCACGACCGAAGGCCATGCGCGATGTCCATTGGTCATTGTGCAAGTAACGCATGTCGATCCGTGGAACAAGCAGGCGCTCTTCAATTTCAGTGCCCGGTTTCTGCTCAGCCACAAAGTCAGCGCGCACTGTATCCAGGCGTATGGCGGCAGATATCTCCAGTTTCGGCGATGCATGCCAAGTGTCTTGCAGGTAGAGGCCGCCTGTGCGGTAGTCGAAGCTGTCCTCCACGTAGTCAGTGCTCTCGGCACCCGCGACGGAATCGGAGCGCATTTCTTCATCGCGCAAATCCGCACCAAAGGTCAGCGTGTGAGCTTCATTCAAAATCAGGTTGTTGCGTAAATCGAAGTAAAAAAGGCTGTCGGTAGCGGCGTAGTCAAAACCCTCGTAGAAAGAATCCTGCTCGTGCTCACACCAGGCCAGTGTGAGCTGGGCATTGTAGTTTTCAGTAAATTCACGCAGCCAGTTGGCAGAGGCTTCGGTGCGTTCTGTATCGATCCACTCGGTGGTCTCCCAGGGCTTACCTATATATCTATTGCGCACATCATCATCTTCGAACAGCTGTTCAGATTCCACGCCATCGAATCCACTTAGTACAGAACCGATGGAATAACCTTGGGGGCCGCCGAAAATAGTGGAGTCAGTGTAAGCCAGGCGCAGCACCAGATTATCCCGCTCAGTGAAGTCGTGGGAAATACGGCCGACGTAACTGGTGTTTTCCTGCAAAGGGGCTTCGCTTACGCCATTGTCATCGTTGTCCGCTTGATGATGCCTGTCATCCTGGTAAACGAAGCTGGCGCGGGTGCGATCATCGTCGCTGACATGGCTGCCCATCATGCCGGTGAAGTAGCTGTCGTTGTCCTCCCAGGAAGAGTTAACATTAAAGCCGGTTTCCTGCGGCTCCTTTGAAATCACATTGATAGTGCCACCTATGGCTTCAGGAGCAAGCAGTGAAGCACCAGCGCCGCGCGCCACTTCGATTCGCTCCACGCCGGTGGTGGCGAGGGCATCTACCGCATAGTAGCCGGCCATCATGGTATGTAGGGGAATTCCGTCAGTGAGGATCGTTGAATGCTCACCGCGCATCCCGTTCAGCATAATCCGCTTTACGCCGCACATCGAACACTCATTCGAGACCCGCACACCGGGAGAGTTCTGAATAGCCTCAGTTAAATTAACCGCCTGCATGGACTTTATCAGTGCTTCATCGACCACCTCTGTTTTCTGGATGGCATCCAGCAAGGTGCCGGCTTCGTACAGACGCTGGCGCACACCCACAACCACCGTTTCTTCAATCACTCTATTCGAGGGGCCCTCGGCCAGAGACTCGGCCGCGAAAGCGGTTGGCAGGGCCGCGACAAAAATAGCTGATGACAGCAGGGCATGACGAAAAGAAGGCATGACAAGCTCCGAAATCCTATTTTCAATAATCTTAAGAAGTGAAAATGGTAATCATTGCTATTAACCTAAACAATTGCACAAAGTGGGTATGATCCTTCAGCTCATCCTAACTTTATGTTTTTAGAAGGCGGGGGGCCGAGGGGAATCGATTCGGCTTAACCTTCGTCAATCGCGCCACGGGCAGAAGGGTAATGCAGCATTTCGACAAGGTGGGCAGCGAGAGCCTTGAAGTGCAAACCATTATCCTCTATTGCTTGAACAACAGCTTCGCCGCTAAACTACTGGGTTCTCCAGATCCACCCTACTTGTACCAGGCGGTGATTTTTTACTCAAAATCACTCCCAATTGTCATGCAGCGCCCCTATAATCGCCGCCTTTGGCCGGTATGCCGCTGTAGAAACCCCACAGGCGCCCCGCCCCGAATTACCAAGATTTAACGCCCAGAGGCCCCCAGTGATAAACAATCTGCGCAATATTGCGATTATCGCCCATGTTGACCACGGCAAAACCACCCTGGTGGACAAGCTACTTTCCCAGTCCGGCACTCTCGACCGCCGCGACGAAGGCGCCGAGCGGGTCATGGACTCCAACGATCAGGAGCGTGAGCGCGGCATCACCATCCTGGCTAAGAACACCGCCATTCGCTGGAATGACTACCGCATCAATATTGTCGACACCCCTGGACACGCCGACTTCGGTGGTGAGGTGGAGCGCGTATTGTCCATGGTGGACAGCGTACTTTTGCTAGTGGACGCGGTAGACGGCCCCATGCCACAGACCCGCTTTGTGACCCAGAAGGCATTTGAGCAGGGTCTCAACCCCATAGTGGTTATCAACAAAATCGACCGCCCAGGTGCACGACCAGACTGGGTAATGGACCAGGTGTTTGACCTGTTCGACAGTCTCGGCGCCACCGACGAGCAACTGGACTTTCCAGTAATCTATGCCTCAGCCCTGAATGGCATCGCCGGTCTCGACGACACCGATATGGCCGATGATATGACCCCGCTGTTCCAGATGATTGTGGACAAGGTTGAGCCGCCCAAGGTAGACCCCAAAGGCGCTTTTCAGATGCAGATTTCCGCCCTGGATTACTCCAGCTATGTGGGCGTAATTGGCGTTGGCCGCATCACCCGCGGTACCCTGGCCCCCAACCAGCAAGTGGTAGTGTTAGACCGCGATGGTAACTCCCGCAAAGCCAAAGTACTGCAGGTGATGGGTTACCTGGGCCTGGAGCGCACTGAGGTTGAGCAAGCCAGCGCCGGCGACATAGTGTGTATCACCGGTGTGGGTGAGCTGAATATCTCCGATACCCTGTGCGACCCGGACACCCCGGAAGCCCTGCCCGCCCTGAGTGTGGACGAGCCCACCGTGAGCATGACCTTCCAGGTAAACGACTCCCCGTTTGCCGGCCAGGACGGCAAGTTCGTCACCTCGCGCAATATCAAAGAGCGCCTGGATCAGGAGCTAATCCACAACGTCGCCCTGCGCGTCGAGCAAGGTGACTCTCCCGACAAGTTCCGTGTATCCGGTCGTGGTGAATTGCACCTATCGGTACTGATCGAAACCATGCGCCGCGAAGGCTTCGAGCTGGGTGTATCCCGCCCGGAAGTGGTACAGAGAGAAGTCGACGGGGAGATCCACGAGCCCTACGAAGAAGTAGTGATCGATGTTGAAGAACAGCATCAGGGCCCGATTATGGAAGAGCTGGGTCTGCGCAAGGCTGAACTGACCAACATGGAGCCGGATGGCAAGGGTCGCGTGCGGCTGACCTTTATTGTGCCCTCTCGCGGCATGATTGGTTTCCGCAACCAATTCCTGACCCTGACCAGCGGCTCCGGGATTATGACCAGCATCTTCGACCACTACGGCCCGGTAAAACAGGGTGAAGTAGCCAAGCGTATTAACGGTGTGCTGGTATCTATGGTGAACGGTAAAACCCTGGCCTATGCGCTGTTCGCCTTACAGGATCGCGGGCGCCTGTTCCTCGGCCACGGCGAAGATATCTACGAAGGCCAGGTTATCGGTATCCACTCTCGCGGCAACGACCTGGTGGTAAACCCCACCAAGGGCAAGCAGCTCACCAATATCCGTGCCGCCGGTACCGACGAAGCCCTGACCCTGACTCCGCCTATCCGCCATACTCTGGAACAGGCACTGGAGTTTATCGAAGAAGATGAACTGGTAGAGGTGACTCCCAACCATATCCGCCTGCGCAAGAAAATTCTGCAGGAAAATATGCGTAAGCGCGCGAAAAAATAATTTATATTTTTTTAATTCTAAAAAGGACCCAGAAGGGTCCTTTTTATTTAAGGGCACCTTGATAATTTACTTTTTGGGCACCCGTCAACACCGATTTATGGGAGTTTCAGGCAGATGACACTGGGAAAAGCATAATCTTTAGAGTTACTCACAGAGTATAATCTCAAATCAATATATTTTCTGTCGACTACCTATTCCTGCAAAAAATGTTTAATAATTATTAGACGCCGAAGCCAGCAAGTAGAAGTTTTATATTCATAAAATCACGAATTAAATCAGATCTACAATAAAAGCACTCATTCAAGCCGACTTGATTGCAACCCATCCAAACTCGCTACAGGGTAAAACTTCAGCCCCGGGAATCAAGCTGGCAATTTTTGCCCTGCTGTAATGAGAGGACTCCACCCCCTTATCAGTAAGGATTGATTTTTCTGACACCCGCTTTATTCTAAAACCAATTTTCTGGTAGAAATCTACTCTTTCTTGGATAGACTTTTCTGAAAATACGCTAATAATCATTATCCCTTTACACTGACATGCCCTCTGCATCACCTGAATCACTTTGCTTGCAGGGTGGATATTGCCAATCGTGTTATACATGGATATTGCAAAGGAATATCTGCGCTCTGATGTATAGGTCCTGGCATCGGCAAGTAAAAAACTGAGAGTTTCTCCTCCCTTGTTCAGATCTTGAGCACTCTTAATATTAACCCGGCGGACAAATAGTTCAGTTATGCTGCGTACCTAATTGATTCGTGTCGGAAGTAGGCTGCTACACGCGCGGGCTTCTTTTGTAACATTCTCATGTGAGAAAGCACTTTCCTTTTTAGCTTCTCCTTGGATCGGGCTGGCATGCCACTGTGAACGCCCCCTTTAAGGTCGCAATTCAAATACTCATCTGGATTCAGTTCAGGTGAATATGATGGTAAATAATAAATTTCTATCTCATCCTCGTGCTCTGCCAGCCAAGCTTTAACAAATCGTGCATGATGTACCCTAAGATTGTCCAGAATGAGGTAAACTTTACGCCCCGCTGTTTTGATCAATCGCTTAAGAAAGTCAATCAGCCTATCGGCATTCATACTTCCTTCGTAAATTTGAAAACG